>CAZXNY010000136.1:0-7455 GCA_964642205.1 uncultured Caulobacteraceae bacterium | reverse complement strand
CGGCCTTCTTGAGCGGCTCGCTGGCTTTCCAAAGCGGCGTCGCGCCAAGCGTTTCGATGAATGCCGCATGGAGCGCCGCTTCTTCAGCCGTGAGCAACGGCGCGAGCGGCTTGGCGCGCTGCGGCCGCGTTGGGAACACCAGCGTCGTGCGCGAGTCGCTCTCCTCCCGCACCGGCTCGTCGTGCAGAGCGAGGCGCTGTTCGCGCCCGCCGTTCAGCTGCAGATAAACTTCCGCGAGGATCTTCGCGTCGATCAGCGCGCCGTGGCCGCCCGCGCCCTTGCGCGCGTTCAAGTCAAAACCGAAGCGATCTAGCTGAAAGCGCTTTGCGAGGGCATCGAGTGAGTTGGAGGCGCCTGGAAACTTCTTGCGCGCAATCGCCAGCGTATCGAGGTAGCGCTCGGGCAGATGCTGATCGCGGCCAAGCTTCTTGAGCTCGGCGTTGAGGAATTTCCGGTCGAACTCGGCATTGTGCGCGACCAGACGCGAGTCCCCGAAGAACTCGAGGCACTGCTCCACAACGTCCGCGAACACTGGTTTGTCGCGCAGAAAAGCCGTCGTCAGCCCGTGCACGCGCACGACCTCCTCCGGCACGTCGCATTGCGGGTTGATGTAGAGGTGGAGCGTCTTGCCGGTCGGCGAGAAATTGATCAGCTCGACAGCGCCGATCTCCACAATGCGGTCCCCGAACTCTGGGTCGCGCCCGGTAGTTTCCGTGTCGAAGACGATTTCCCGCATATGTTCGGCGCTAAACTGCTTCGCGCAAAGCGCCAAGCACTTGGCGGACTTGCTCGCGCGCATAGTCAAAGCCGCGTGAGGTATCGATCACGAAATCGGCCCGTGCGCGCTTTTCCGCATCCGGCGTTTGCTTCTTCACGATCTCCGCGAACTTTTCTTCGGTCATGCCCGGGCGCGCCAGCACGCGCGCGCGCTGCATCTCCGCCGGCGCGCTCACCACCGCGATCGCATCGACCATTCGGTGTCCCTGCCCTTCAAACAGCAAGGGGATATCGAGCACGACGACGGGCGTTCCCTTAGCGCGGTTCTCTTCAAGGAAGTTGCGCTGCTGAAGCCCGACGAGCGGGTGCACGATCATTTCGAGCTTCTTGATCTCGTCCGGTTTGCCGATCACGAGCGACGAGAGCACCGTGCGGTCCACCGCGCCATCGATCACCGCGCTCGGAAACGCTTCGCTCAGCGGGGCCACCGCCGCCCCGCCCTTCGCGTAGAGCGCGTGCACAGCAGCGTCCGCATCGTACACAGGCACGCCTTCGGCGCGGAACATCTCGCTCGTCGCGCTCTTGCCCATACCGATCGAGCCGGTGAGCCCCAGGATGATCATGCACGCTCCCCAAGCGTTTCCATCAATCGCCGCCGCGCCGCTTCCGTGTCGGGCTTGATCCCAAACCACAGCTCGAACGCCAGCGCGCCCTGATGAATCAGCATGCCCAGCCCATCGACGGCGACAAGCCCGCGCGCCTTCGCGGCGCGCAAAAGCCCCGTTTCAAGCGGCTTGTAGACGATGTCGGCCACCACCGCGCCCGGCTTGCAGCGTGCAACCGGCCATTCCCACTCGCCCTGCCCGTTCATGCCAAGCGTCGTCGTCTGCACGATGAGATCGGCCTCAGCGAATTCCGCAGCCAGATCATCCCATGCCGCCGCGCGCGCTTTTGGCAGCAGCGCGGCCAGATCCTGCGCGCGTTGCAGCGTGCGGTTCGCGATCACGATGTCCGCACTCGCATCGTGCGCCGCCAGCGCTTGCGCGATCCCCGCCGCGCCCCCGCCGGCGCCCAGGATCAGCACGCGCGGCGCACGCCAGCCAGGCGCAGCTTCATCGAGCGACGCGATGAAGCCCTTCCCGTCTGTGTTGAACGCGCTGACCGAACCGTCCGCCTCCCAACGCCACACGTTCGCGACGCGACTCTCAGTGCGATCCGCGAGCGCCGCAGCTGCTTCCTTGTGCGGTACAGTAATATTGGCGCCCTTGAGCTGCGCGCGCTTCATCATGCGGAAGACGGCGTCCGGCTCGCCAGGTACGCGCACGGCGACATAGACCGCATCGATCCCATGATCGGCGAACCACGCATTGTGCATCACCGGCGAGAGCGATTGCGCCACCGGATCGCCGAAGATCGCCAGCACCTGCGTTTTCCCGGTGATCGTCACGACGCGATCTCCCCGATGTCGCGCAAATACGACAGCAGCGGCATCAGCGGCAGGCCGAGCACGGAGAAGTAATCGCCATCGACGCGCGAGAAGAGCTGCGCGCCCAATCCCTCCAGCTGATAGCCGCCAACGGAAGACAACGCGCCCTCCCCCACGCGGTCCAGATAGTCATCGAGGAACGCATCGGAGAACGCGCGCATGGTGAGCTTCGGCGCATCGACGTGGCGCCAGATCACTTGCCCGTCCCGGGCGATCACCGCGGCCGTCAGCAGCGCATGAGTCTTGCCGCGCAGCGCAACCAATTGCGCGCGCGCCTCGATGCGATCCGCTGGCTTATCGAACGCCTCATCGCCAAGCGCGAGCATCTGATCGGCGCCAAGCACCAAGCCGCCGCGCAATCGTGAAACAGACAGCGCCTTCACTTCCGCGAGCGCATCGGCCTGCTCGCGTGGCTTCAGCCCTTCCGCGCGCAGCCCCGCTTTCACCGCCTCTTCGTCCACGCGCGGTTTTTCAATCGCGATCGCAACGCCTGCGTCTTCAAGCATCTTGCGCCGGGTTGCGCTGCCGGAGGCGAGAATCAGCGTCACGCGCTCTTGGCCTCGCGCCGTTCGTTCAGCAGGTTGAGCACCGCGGCTGCCGTCTCTTCGACAGACCGCCGCGACACATCGATCACCGGCCAGCCCATCTTCTCAAACAGCTTCTGCGCGTTGATCACTTCGGCGCGCACCGATTCTTCTTCGGTATAGGTCGTGTCGCGCGTTTCATTCATCGTCGCCAAGCGGTTGCGCCGGACGCCGATCAGGCGATCGGCCGAAATCGTCAGCCCCACCACGAGGGGCGCATCTGGCCCGAACAATTCGCCCGGCAGCTGCGCCACCGGCACGATCGGTACGTTCGCGGCTTTGACTCCACGGTTCGCAAGATAAACGCAGGTGGGCGTTTTCGACGTACGTGACACGCCGACGAGAATCACGTCCGCATCCTTGAGCTCGACGACCTGCTGGCCGTCGTCATGGCCCATCGCGAAATTGAGTGCGTCGATGCGCCGGAAATATTCCGCGTTCAGCACGCGCGCGGCGCCAATGCGGTGGTTCATCTCGAGCCCGAGATAGCGGCTCATCATATCGAGCACCGGATCGAGCACCGCCGTGCACGCGATCCCAAGCTCCGCGCACCGGCTCTCCAGCCGGTGCCGCTGATCCATGTTGGAGATCGTGTACATGACGACGCCGGGCGCGGCCTCGATCTCCGCGAGCACGCGCTCCATCTGCCGCGCCGAGCGGACCAGGAAATACGTGTGTTCGATCGGCATGATGTTGTCGAACTGCGCGCACGACGCGCGCATCACGCCCGCCAGCGTCTCCCCGGTCGAGTCCGATACCAGATGCACGTTGAAATAGACGCCGAGCTTTTCGTTCATGGCGCTAAGATCGGCGCTTCGCGGGCCATCGGAAAGAGCGCTCCCCTGCTGTGAGCAAGCTTGGAGTAAGCGGCGGGTTTGTTCTCCCCACGCCGGCCTGTCCAAATCCTACCCAAGGGCGTCCAATCCGGTCCCGCGACTCGTCCCCAACTTATCCAGGACAAGCGGGAAATTTCCCTGCCGCAGCGGCGCCCGCCGGACGATCCGCCACACTCGCTTCTTTCGAAAGGGATTCTTAACCACGTCAAAGCGGTGGGGAGGGTGTGAGCAAGCTGGGGAATGAGCGCTTCTCCAAGTTCGCGTTTGCCCACTACAAGAACCCCTACCAGGGAATCCCTTTCACTTAAGAAAGAAGAAGAATGGCCGGCGGGAAGGCGATGCTTCGGGTTTTGGCCGGGGAACGGGTCGATCCCCCTCCGGTTTGGATCATGCGCCAGGCTGGGCGCTATCTGCCGGAGTACCGCGAGCTCCGCACGCGGGCGAAGGACTTCATGTCGTTTTGCTACGCGCCAGCCTTGGCGACGGAGGCTGTCCTCCAGCCGTTGCGCCGGTTCCCGCTCGATGCGGCGATCCTGTTCTCGGATATCCTGGTCATCCCGGACGGGCTCGGCCGGAAGGTTTGGTTCGTCGAGGGCGAAGGTCCCCGCTTGGAGCCGCTGATCGATGTGCCCGGCGCCTGGGCCCTCGGGGAGCCTCAGAAGGCCGTGGAGCGCCTCGCCCCGGTCTACGAGACCGTGGACCGCCTCAAGACCGCCCTCCCCGCCGACGTGACGCTGATCGGGTTTGCCGGCGGCCCGTGGACGGTGGCGACCTACATGCTCCAGGGCGAAGGCGGCGACAAAGACCGCTGCCGCCGCGCCGCCTACCAGCGTCCGGCTGATGTTGATGCGCTCCTGGCCGTCCTGGTCGAGACGACCGCGCTCCACCTCGCCGCTCAGGTCCGGGCCGGGGCCGAGTGCGTCCAGATTTTCGAGAGCTGGTCCGAGGGCTTGCCCGAGCCATTGTTCGAGCAAGTTATCCTCAAGCCGACCACGGCCCTGATGAAGCGGCTCCGGGAGCTAGGCGTCACCGTGCCCGTCATAGGCTTTCCGCGCGGCGCCGGCGGCGCGCTGCTTGGCCGCTACGCACGTGAAACCGGCGTGACGGCGCTGGGCGTCGATACGCAGACCCCTGCCCGCTTCGCCCGCGCTGAAGCCCCGAAGGGGATGCCGCTCCAAGGCAATCTCGATCCCCAGCTTTTGATCGTGGGCGGGGCCGCGCTCGAGAACGGCGTGCGGCACGTCGTCGAGTCGTTCAGCGACGGTCCGCACATCTTCAACCTTGGCCACGGCATTACGCCGCAGACCCCACCCGAACACGTCGCCGCGCTCGTAAAGGCGATCAAAGGCTAAGCGGAGTGCGCGCGTGGGCGAGCGGAAGGTTGCGATCATTCTGATGAATCTCGGCGGGCCCGATGGCCCAGCCGATGTGCGCCCGTTTCTGTTCAACCTGTTCAGCGACGGCGCGATCATTTCCGCGCCGCAGCCCTTTCGCACGCTGATCGCGGCTCTTATCTCCACAACACGGGCCAAGAGCGCGCGCGCCAATTACGCGCTGATGGGCGGCGGCTCGCCCCTCCTCCGTGAAACGCAAGTCCAGGCCGATGCGCTGACAGCCGCGCTCGCGGCGCGTACGCCCGGCGTTGAGACGCGCTGCTTCATCGCGATGCGCTATTGGAAACCGTTCGTGCACGAAGCCGCGCGCGCCGCCGCCGATTGGGGCGCGACAGAGGCGATCCTTCTGCCGCTCTATCCTCAGTTTTCGACGACGACGACGGGCTCATCGTTCAAGGCCTGGTCGCAAGCGAGCAAGCTGCCGGCGTCCGCGATCTGCTGTTACCCAGGCGGCGCATCGTTCGCGCAAGCGCACGCGGATGCGATCCTCGCAGCTTGGCGCAAAGGCGGCGAGCCGGCCGCGCCGCGCGTGTTGTTCTCTGCGCACGGTCTGCCGCAGATCGTGGTCGACCGCGGCGACCCGTACCAGTGGCAGGTTGAGCGGACGGTCGCGGAAATCGTGAAACGCTTGCCGCCGGAATGGGGCCATCGCGTCTGTTACCAATCGCGCGTCGGCCCGATGAAGTGGCTTGGGCCTTCCACGGTCGAAGCACTCGATGAAGCGGCGCGCGACAAAGCGGGCGTGATCGTCTGCCCCGTCGCGTTCGTGTCCGAGCACATCGAAACGCTGGTCGAACTCGACATCGAATATGCCGAGCTCGCACACAAGAGCGGCCTGCCCTACTACCTCCGCGCGCCCGCTCTTGGCGCAGCGGTCGGCTATATCGACACGCTCGCCGAGCTTGCGGTTTGCGCTATCGCAAAGCCGGCGCCCTTGCGCTCGGAGGAAGATCGGCGCATCTGCCCGGCGGCGTTCGGGCTTTGCCCGCAGGCGAAGGCGACATGAGTTACGATCTTGCGCGCGCCCTCCACATCATCGCGGTGATCGCGTGGATGGCGGGCCTTTTGATGCTGCCGCGGCTCTATGCGTATCAAACGGCGTCCGAGCCTGGCGGCGAACTTGAGCGCAAGATGATCGTGGCCGCGCGCTCGCTGCGCACGATCATCCTCACGCCTGCAATGTTGCTGACGTGGATTTTCGGCCTGCACCTGCTTGCGACCTATCTCATCGGAGACTGGTCAGGCGGCGTGGTCGACTCTTTGAAGCGCATTCCGGTGTGGTTCTGGATCAAGCTCGCACTTGTGCTCGCGCTATCTGGGTATCACGGCTACCTCGCGGCCGAGGGCCGCCGCCTAGCGCATGGAGAGCGCCGCCGCTCCGAACGGTTCTGGCGCATGACGAACGAGATTCCCTTTCTGATTGCGATCGCGGTCGTGCTGCTCGCGACGCTCGAACCGTGGGGCGTTTTCACGCCGGCTACCCAGTAAGGCCGAGACGTAACGCCTTCTTGACGTCTCCGGGGACTTATGGCCTTCATGCGTCTCAGCGCGGACCTCGTTCGCGCATGCGCCGGCGGCGCACGCATTCTCTCCTCCCCCGCCGATTCACATTCCATCTCTAGGCGCCCCCTGCCGTTCAGCGTCAGGCGCGAGCGCCAACAGGTTCAAAGACTATGACTGACGAAACCGTCACCGAAACCGAAGTCGAAGAAACCGAGCCCGCGCCGAAGCTGCCGCCGCCGGAATTCGCCGACAACAAACAACTCACGCTTCAAGAGCTGAAGCGCAAAACGCCGGCTGAGCTCCTGGCGCTCGCCGAGAGCGTCGAGATCGAGGGCGCGAACAATCTGCGCTCGCAAGACATGATGTTCGCCATCCTGAAAGCGATGGCGGAACGCGGTGTCGAAATCGGCGGCGCGGGCGTCGTCGAGATTCTGTCAGATGGCTTTGCGTTTCTGCGCTCGCCGCAATCGAACTACCTGCCAGGGCCGGACGACATCTACGTTAGCCCCACGCAGATCCGTAAGTTCGGCTTGCGCACGGGCGATACCGTCGAAGGTCAAATCCGCGCGCCAAAAGACGGCGAACGGTACTTCGCCCTCGTCAAAGTCAGCTCGATCAATTTCGAGGACCCGGACAAAGTCCGTCACAAGGTCCACTTCGATAACCTCACGCCGCTCTATCCCGATGAGCGGCTGAAGATGGAGATCGACGATCCGACGCTGAAGGATAAGTCCGGCCGCGTCATCGATATCGTCGCGCCGATCGGCAAAGGCCAGCGCTGCCTCATCGTCGCGCCGCCGCGCGTCGGTAAAACGATCCTGCTGCAAAACATCGCGAAAGCGATCGCGGCCAATCACCCGGAAGTCTTCCTCATCGTGCTCCTGATCGACGAGCGCCCCGAGGAAGTCACCGACATGCAGCGCACCGTGAAGGGC
>CAZXNY010000135.1:0-7459 GCA_964642205.1 uncultured Caulobacteraceae bacterium | reverse complement strand
TGGGCGTATGCGCCGGAGGAGGCGCTGAGCACGGACGATATGATCGCGGAGAAATATCGCGGCATCCGCCCCGCGCCCGGCTATCCCGCGCAACCCGATCACACCGAAAAGCGCACGCTCTTTGAATTGCTCGAAGCGCCCAAGCGCGCGGGCATGGAGCTGACGGAGAGCTTGGCGATGACGCCGCCGGCTTCGGTCTCCGGGCTCTACTTCGCGCATCCGCAGGCCGAGTATTTCGGGGTAGGGCGGATCGACCGCGATCAGGTCAGCGACTATGCCCAGCGCAAGGGCTGGACGCTGGCGGAGGCCGAGCGCTGGCTGGCGCCGATCCTCGCTTACGAGCCGGAGCGCGCAGCCGCGGCCTAGCTCGCGGGGTTGCGACTCGGTTAACGTTGCTGACCGATTCGTTAACGGCGGCAGTGATGCGCATCTTTGCGGCGGCAGTTCTGATTTGCGTGGTGACGTTCCTGGCGGGCGTTGCTGGCGATCTGTCGCTTGCGGCCCAGGCGCCGCGCCAGCTGGTGAGCGAGACGGTTTATGTGAACCACGGGCCGGTGGCGCGGGTGCGCATTCCGCCGCCGATCGTGCTCGCGAGCGCCGTTGAGCCGGCAGCCCCCGCCCAAGTCCGTGTGCGCCTTCGCCCGATCGAGACGCCGCGCATCTATCAGGCGGCGCTCATCCTAGAACCCAAGGCCCCGATCCCGGCCAAAGCGCCCGCCAAGCCGGTTCTGGCCGAGGGGCCTGCCAAGGCCGCAGCGTAAGCTGCGTCTTTTGTGCAACAGGGTTGTGAAGTTCAAGCTACAACGCCCCAAAACCGCCAGACTTGCGTGGCTCCATCCATACGCGATGGACGGTAATTTCCCTCTGCGCGCGGCCTCCGCGGTCGCCGCGGCGCTGGCTTTCTCGGCCCTGGCGCCGGTTGCAGAGGCGCAGGCGCAATCGGCCTCTCCGTTCCAGCCCCTTTTCAACGACGCCGCCGCTGCCCGCGAGTATTCGACGCCGGACGGTTCGGTGCGTTTCGTGTTCGACCGCTCGGGCCAGCGCGCGGCCCTGGTGCGCTTCGACGGCGACCCTGAGGTCCACGTGCTCCGGAATGTCGGCGGGGCCGATGGCGTGGAGATCTACCGGACCGAGTCCGGCGATGTGCAATTGCGCGTGACGCGGCATGGCGGCGTGACCGTCTATACGCGGGCGCACCGCACGGGATCGGCCGCGCAGGAGGAGCGCGCGGTTGCGCCGCTCGCGCCGCCGACGCCGCAACCGAACATCTATCAGGCGCGCCTGCGCGACTTGCAGATGAGCGCGCAGCGCCGGCTTGGGCGGCCCGTATCGTTCGTCGTGCCGTCGCAGCCGACGCCCGCTGCGTCCGGCGTGGTGCTCGATGCGGCGGAGCGCGCGTCCGACAGCATCACGGCGTTGCCGCCGGGCGTGCGGCGCATTGCATTCGTGCTTGGCTCAACACCCGCCGCCGCCATTCGCGGCGATACGTTGATCATCCAGGTCGTGCCCGCGATGGGCTATGCCGGGCGACCTTCGTCCAACGCGATCCGCACCGTGGTGCAGCGCGCGGCGCAAGGGCCGGAGCAGTAGAACTAGCGCGGCGACCAATCGGGCGGCGCGAGTTCGAAGTGTTCAAACAAGAAGCCCGGCGCGACGACGCAGCTGACGAGCGTCCATGCGCCGTTGCTGGTTGCGGCTTGCCACGCGTGCGGCGGAACCACGGCTTGTGGGCGTTCGCCAGCGGCGATGTTGGCGCCGAGCGTGAGCGCGCGTTGGCCGCTCTCATCTGCGATGTCCAGCGTAAGCGGCGCGCCCGCGTGCCAGAGCCAAATCTCTGCGGCGTCGACGCGATGCCAGTGCGAGCGCTCGCCCGCGCGCAACAGAAAGTAGATGGCGGTTGATGTGGCGCGGCCATCGGGGCCGGGCGCATCGCGAAAGGTTTCGGCGTAGCAGCCGCCTTCGGGATGAGGCTGCATGTTGAGCGCGGCGATGATCGCGTCCGCGCTGTGCAGATCGGCGCTCAGCGGAAATTGTCCTTCATCTTGCGGATTTCCGCGAAGGCTTCCGCGTCGGCTTTGGCGGCCATGCCGAGCGCGGCTTTCAGCACTGGCGCGCGCAGGAACGGGTTGGTTTCCTTTTCGATCGCGAGCTTCATCGGCACCGTCGGTTTTTTCTCGGACCGCAGCCGCGCGACTTCGTCTGCGCGTGCTTTGAGAGCGTCGTTGTTGGGATCGACGTGCAGCGCGAACTTGGCGTTCGACTGCGTGTATTCGTGCGCGCAATAGAGCGTCGTGTCGTCGGGCAGGGCGGCGATCTTTTGCAGGCTTGACCAGAACTGGTTGGCCTCGCCTTCGAACATGCGGCCGCAACCCATTGCGAACAGTGTGTCGCCGACGAACGCGATCTTGTCGCTGTCGATCACGTAGGCGATGTGCCCAAGCGTGTGCCCCCCGACATTGAGCACGCGCGCGGTGGCGTTGCCGAGCTTCACCGTGTCGCCCTGATCGACGATGCGATCTGGTTTCATCCCAATGCGCTCGACTTCCGCCGGGCCGGTGATCGCACAGCCGGTTGCGGCCTTGATCGCGGCGTTTCCGCCCGCGTGATCGGGATGCCAGTGCGTGTTCCAGATCTGCGTGATCTTCCAGCCCTTGGAGGCGGCTTCCGCGAGAATGCGATCGGCCTCCGGCGTGTCGATCGACGTCGTCTCGCCGCTCGCGGGATCGTGAACGAGGAAGCCGTAATTGTCGTCGAGGCAGGGGAATTGGTGGACTTGCAGCATGACGCATCCTACCTCCCGCCGCGATGCGCGTCGATGTTCTCGCTCTGCAGCGGTTTTACGCCTCGCCGAAGGGCGATGCAGCGCAGCGCATGATCGCGCGTCGGCTGAAGGCGCTGTGGCCGCACACGCGAGGGCAGGACTTGCTGGGCGTTGGCTTCGCGACGCCGTGGCTCGATCTCTATCGCGATGAAGCGCGGCGCGCGGTGGCGGCGATGCCGGCAGCCCAAGGCGCCGAGCGCTGGCCGAACGGCGAGCGCGGGCTCACCGTGCTCGCCGAAGATACCCGTCTGCCGTTCATGGATTCCGTGTTCGACCGGGTGATCCTCGCGCATGGGCTTGAGGAAGCCGAGGCCGTGCATCCGATGCTGCGCGAGATTTGGCGCGTGATGGCGCCGGAGGGACGGCTCGTGGTGATCGCCGCGAACCGCTGGTCTCTCTGGGCGCAGGCGGAGGGCACGCCGTTCGGGCACGGGCGGCCCTATTCGCGCCGCCAGCTCGCGGGGCTCTTGTCCGACAATCTGTTCGAACCGATCGCCTCGGCGCGCGCACTCTATGCGCCGCCCGTGGGTCCACTGCTCAAGATCGCCGACGCGCTGGAACCCGTTGGCGAGATCGCCTGGCGTGCGTTCGGCGGGGTGGTGCTGATGGAGGCGGTAAAGCGGCTCTACGCCGAGACTGCGCGGCCAGGGCGCAAGGTGCTGCTTGCGGCGGCGCCGCGCAGGGCCGAGCGCCGGGCAAAAGCCGAACCCTTGAACGAAGCGCGCGAACGCGCGATTTTGATCGAACGATGAAGCTCATCACCGCGATCATCAAACCGAGCCGGCTCGACGCCGTGATCGATGCGCTGAAGGACGTCAGCGCAGCGGGGGTTACGGTATCGGAGGTGCGCGGCTTCGGGCGCCAGAAGGGGCGCACCGAGGTCTATCGCGGCGCCGAGTATGAAGTGACGTTGCTCCCGAAGATGCGCATCGAAGTGGTGATCGGCGATGACCGCGCCGAAGCGGCGGCCGAAGCAATCGCGGACGCGGCGCGCACCGGCAAGATTGGCGACGGCAAGATCTGGGTTTTCGATCTGGAGTCTGTGATCCGCATCCGCACCGGTGAGCGCGGGCAAGCGGCGATCGAAGGCTAAGCCGCGGCGGGCTTGCGGCCGAGGCGCTTATCGACCACGGCGTGAAGTCCCGTGATCAGGTTTTCACGCGCCATATCGTCAGCGCTCGTCATCGCGCAGAGCGATTGCATGGCTTCAATGTGCGTGGAGATCGCGTCGCGTTCCAGTGCGCGGGTGGCGCCGATGGCGGTGATGTAGCGGCCAAGTGACTTGGCGGCCGCTTCCATCATCTCGTCGCGCATGTCCTGCGCGAGCTGCTCGGCTTCTTCGACGGCGTTGAAAAGCTCGCGCACGCGGCGGCGATCGCCCGGCTGAAGATTGGCCGCGAGTTCGGCGACTTTCGAGACGCAGCGGCGCATCAGATCGCGATTGGCTTCCGCTTCCCAAAGCGCGCCGCCCACCGGCGTCATGGGATCGGAGAAGCGCCGGAGCGGGCCGCCGTAATCTTGCAGCATGCGCCGGCGGCGGCACGGGCCAACGTAGTTGAGGCCATCGATGAAGCGGCGGGGCCGTATCATCACCGCTTCGATGCGCGCAAGAAGGGCCGCGGCCGTGAACGGGCGCACCAGCATTTCATCGACGCCGCTGGCGCGCGCGTTTTCGAGGAACGTGCCGGTCGCGGTGTTGGTGGCGATGATAATGGACATCGCGCGGTTCACATCCGCGTGCCCCGCGCGGATCTTACGCGTGAATTCGAGGCCCGAAACTTTCGGCAAGCGCGAGTTCGCGATCACGATGTCCGGGTGAAATTGCGTCGTGAGGTGCAGCATCTCCGCGCCGTCATGGGCGAAGATGAGGCGCTCCATGCCCGCGCCGCGCATGATGTCGGATACGATGTTGCGGTTGAACGCGTTCTCGTCCGCGACGAGCACGCTCGCTCTCAGATGTGGCGATAACTTCTCGCTCACGTTCGTTCACCGCTCCGCCAGGCACGGCGTTGTAGCGAAGGCGCGTTAAGGCCGCGCAAGGGAACGTGGTTAGGGAACCGTTATTTTCGTCGCTAAGCGAGGCTCGCGGCGAGTTTGGCGACCCAAGTCTTCAAGTTTTCTTTGACCGAGAGCGGCGTGACGCCGTGGCGGACGATGATGAGGTCGCGGTCAGGTGCGAGAATGATGAACTGGCCGTCGTAGCCGTTGGCTGAGAACGAGCCGGGGCCGGCGAAGTCGAGCCACCAATGTGCGCCGTAGCGATTATCGGTCACGCCCGCCTGCTGGAATGTGGGCGTGCGCGCGTAGTCCACCCATCCTTCAGGCAACAGGCGCCGGCGGTCCCACACGCCGTCGCGCAGGTAGAGCAAGCCAAAGCGCGCGAAGTCGCGCGCGGTCATGAAGCAATAGCTCGAGCCGATGAACGTGCCGGCTTTGTCGAACCGGGGGATGGCCGAGCGGATGCCGAGTGGGGCAAACAGCCGTTCCGTCATGAATCGCTTGAAATCGTCGCCATAGGAGCCGAGCGCGCGCGCAGCGATGCGGCTTACGATATTGGTGGTCCCGCTGGCGTAGGACCAATATGCGCCCGGCTTGTGGTGCAGCGGCTGCGCGGCGGCGAACGCGGCGACGTCTTCCTTGCCTTCGTTGAACAGCATCGCGATCACGTCGGACGGGCCGCCATTGGGCGCATAGTCCTCAACGAATTTAAGCCCGCTCGACATGCGCAGCAGCTGATCGAGCGTAATCGCGGCGCGTTCGTCGTTCGCCCATGCTGGCACATCGGCAGCGGCATGGATGTCGAGCTTGCCGTCCTTCACGAGCATGCCGATCAGCGCTTGCGTGATGCTCTTGGCCATCGACCAGGAATGGTGCGTGCTCGCTGCGTCGAAACCCTCGCCGTAGCACTCGAACACGATGCGCCCGTGCTGCACGATGAGCAAAGCATGCGTTTCGCCGAGCGAGGGCGTGTCCTTCGCGGCGAAGGCTTCTTCCACCAGTGCGTCGAACGCTGGCTGATCGGCTGTGCGGAGCGCGCCGGTGGGCCACTCTTGCGTGGGCCAGTGCGCGTCGGATGGTTGGGGTGGAAGCGGAAGAAGCTGCATGGGCGCAGCCTAGCGCGACGATCTAAGCGCGCGCCAGCAAGAACACGGCTTCCTCGGCGAACCAATTGGCGCGCCAGATCGAGCGGGCGAATGGCGCGCCGGGCTGGCCGTTGGCGATCGGTACGGCGCGCTCAATATCGAGGTTCAGCTCGCGCGCGAGATCGGCGAAGTCGCGCACGGTGCACAGGTGCAGGTTTTCCGTCTCGCACCAGCGCGTCGGAAGTGCGGGCGTGTTCGGCATGCGGCCGGTCGTCAGGAGTTCGGCGCGCATGCGCCAGTGCCCGAAATTCGGCAGCGAGACGATGGCGCGCTCGGCGATGCGCACGAGTTCTTTGAGCACCGCGCGCGGATGGCGGACGGCCTGGATCGTCTTCGAGAGCACGACGTAGTCGAACGAATTGTCGGGATAGTCCGCAAGGTCGCGGTCCGCGTCGCCCTGCACGACGGAGAGGCCCTTGGCGACGCAGGCGTTCACGCCGTCTTGGCTGAGCTCCATGCCACGGCCTTTGACGTGGTTTTCCTTCTGCAGCAGCTGCAGAAGCTCGCCATCGCCGCAGCCGACGTCGAGCACGCTCGCGTTATCGCGCACCATCGCGGCGATCACTTCATAGTCGCTGCGCGCCATCAGGCGGTTTCTCCGGCGAGCGCGAGGCCGCGGGCGGCGGCGGCGCTGTCGATAAAGCCCGTCAGGGCGCGCTCGAATTGCGGCTCTTCGAGCAGGAAAGAATCGTGGCCGTGGTCGCTCGGCACTTCGACGTAGGATGCTTCAGCACCGCCGGCGATCAGCGCGCGCACGATCTGACGGTTGTCTTCCGGCGGATAATGCCAATCGCTCGAGAACGCGAACACGCAGAAGCGCCCCGGGTAATCCTTGAACGCTTGCGGCAGCGAGCCGCCGAAATCCGCAGCGAGATCGAAATAGTCGATCGCGCGCGTGATGTAGAGGTACGAGTTCGCGTCGAACCGGTCGACGAAGCTTTGGCCTTGGTGCCGCAGATAGGACTCGACCTGGAAGTCCGCGTCGAAGCCGAACGAGAAATTCTCGCGGTTCTGAAGCTGACGATCGAACTTTTGCCGGAGCGAGGTTTCCGAGACGTAGGTGATGTGTGCGGCCATGCGCGCGACGGCGAGGCCCTTTTGCGGGCGCGTGCCGTGGACGAGGTAGTCGCCGTCCTTCCACTCGGGGTCGGCCATGATGGCTTGGCGCCCAACCTCGTAGAACGCGATGTTCTGCGCCGAGTGGCGCGCGGCGGTTGCGATCGCGGCGGTGGCGAAGACGCGCTTGGGATAGGCGCTCGCCCATTGCAGCGCCTGCATGCCGCCGACCGAGCCGCCGATGACGAGGAAGAGATCGCGGATGCCGAGCCGCTCGATCAGCATCGCTTGCGCGCGCACCATGTCGGCGACGGTGATGACCGGGAAACGCAGGCCGTAGGGCTTGCCATCGGGCGCGAGCGAGGCGGGGCCCGTCGTGCCCATACAGCCGCCGAGTACGTTGGCGCAGATCACGTAGAAGCGGTTGGTGTCGATCGGC
>CAZXNY010000134.1:5659-7472 GCA_964642205.1 uncultured Caulobacteraceae bacterium | reverse complement strand
TCAGCACGGACCGCTTGTTGCGGTTGATGGTCATGAAGATGGGCCCAAGGTCATGCGGCGCGCCTTCGGGCGTTGCGCCCGTCCAGCGCATGATGTCGCCGCCCTCGCCGCGTTCGGCCGCCGGGCTCTCCACCTTGATAACGTCCGCGCCCATGTCGCCCAGCATCTGCGTGGCGTAAGCGCCAAACACGACGCTCGTCATGTCCACGATTTTGACGCCCTTAAGCGGTCCTGTCGGCTCCTTCGCCAATTCTTTCGTCGTCACGCGGCCGGTCTCCCTTGCGCGGTGGATTGGACCGGTGAACCATATCGGTCAACAAGACAAAAAGGGACGCTCCGATGGAATTCGCGCTCGCCGAAGAGCACCAGATGCTGAAGGACCTCGTCGCCCGCTTCGTGCGCGACGAGCTCATCCCGCTCGAAGGAAAAGTCCTTGAGCGCGAAGCCGCCGGCCAGGCAGCGGGCCTTTCCGTAGAGGAGCGCAAGCGCCTCGACGCGGTGTCGAAAGAACTCGGCCTCTGGGGTCTCGATGCGCCGGAAGAAATGGGCGGCCACGATCTGCCGAACGTCGCGATGATCGGCGTGTGGGAAGAGATCGGAAAGACCTGCACGCCCTACACGATCCCGCCGGACAGCCCGAATCTACGCATGCTGGCGAAAACAGCCAACGAAGAGCAGCGCGCGATGTATCTCGATCCGTACGCGCGCGGCGAAACCATCAGCGCCATCGGCATCTCAGAACCCGGCGCAGGCGCCGATCCCGCCGGCATGATCACGCGCGCCGTGCGCGATGGCGATGATTGGGTGATCAACGGCCGCAAGATCTGGATCAGCCGCGCCGCCGAAGCGGATTTCACCATCGTCATGGCGGTGACGGACAAAGAGAAAGGCGCGCGCGGCGGCATCTCGGCGTTCCTCGTCGATAAAGGCACAAAGGGCTTCAACGTCCTCCGCCGCATCCCAATGCTTGGCGGCGCCGCGACCTACGAGATCGCCCTTGAAGATTGCCGCATCCCAGCAAGCAAACTCCTTGGTACGGAAGGCCAAGGCTTTGCGCCGATGCAACTGCGGCTCTCCACCCGCCGCACGCAGATGGCCGCGTGATCAATCGGCATAGCACAACGCGCGCTCGATATGATGATCGAATACGCCCCGCAGCGGAAAACCTTCGGCCAAGCGCTCGCGGACCGCCAATCGATCCAATGGTGGATCGCCGACGCCGCCGCGCAAATTCATGCGCTGCGCCTCATGACGTATCACTGCGCGTGGAAGATCGACCAAGGCGGCGACGTGCGCACCGAGATTTCCATGATCAAGATCGCCGGCACCGAACTCGCGTGGGACGTCGTCGATAAGGCCATGCAACTCTATGGCGCGATGGGCATGACGAAGGAGCTGCCGCTCCATCTCTTTGCCGCCCAAGCGCGCGTCATGCGCATCTACGATGGCCCAAGCGAAGTGCATCGCATGGTCATCGCCCGCAATCTGTTGGGAGGCCGCCGATGAGCGAGATCACCATCGATATCGGCGCCGATCACGTCGCCACCGTCGTCATCGATCGGCCGCCGAACAATCACGTCAGTGTCGGCCTCATGCGTGCACTGGCGAACGATTTGGAAAAGCTCGACGACGACAAGCGCGTCCGCGTCATCCTCCTCGCCAGCGCAGGCAAGAACTTCTGCGCCGGCGCCGATCTCAACGAGCCACGCGGGCTCGTCCACGAAGACGCACCGCAGGGCATCTCGCAGCTATACGTTGAGGCGGTCCGGCTCTTCAGCATCAAGAAGCCAATCGTCGCCGCCGTCCAAGGCGC
>CAZXNY010000134.1:0-5559 GCA_964642205.1 uncultured Caulobacteraceae bacterium | reverse complement strand
CCCGAAGAACTGCGTGCAACGGCCCACGCGCTCGCCGCCGAGATCGCCGAGAACGCGCCGCTCGCCATTGTCGCGACACGCGCGACGCTCCGCGCCGAACTCGCCGCCGCCGTGAAAGCACAGACCGACATCGAACACCGCGAGCAAACTTGGCTGCGCGCCACGAAAGACTTCGCGGAAGGCGTCCGCTCCGTCACTGAGCGCCGCGTTGGCAATTTCACGGGCGAATAGAGACAAGGGAGACCGCGCATGCCGATGCTGAAGCGCGACGATGGCGTCGAAATTTATTATGAGACGCACGGAAAAGGCCCGGCGATCCTGCTAACGCACGGCTACTCGTCCACATCGCACATGTGGGCCGGGCAGATCGAAGAGCTTTCCCGAGATCACACGCTCATCATCTGGGACATGCGCGGCCACGGCCAAAGCGACGCGCCCGAGGATGAGAGCCTCTACAGCGAGCCCGCCACCGTCGCTGATATGGCCGCGCTCCTCGATCACGCGGGCACGAAGGACGCGATCGTCGGCGGCCTCTCGCTCGGCGGTTACATGTCCCTGGCCTTCAACCGCGTGCACCCTGAGCGCGTCCGCGCACTACTCATCATCGACACCGGCCCCGGCTTTCGCAGCGATGAAGCGCGTGAGAATTGGAACGTCACCGCCCGCAAAACCGGCGCGCGCTTCGAAGAGCGCGGCCTCGAAGGTCTCCGCGGCGCAGAAACGAAGTCGAGCCGCCATCGCACGCCGCTTGGCCTTGCCCGCGCCGCGCGCGGCATGCTCACACAGCGCGACGCCGGCGTGATCAATTCCCTGCCGGAGATCAAAGTCCCCTCGATCGTGATCGTCGGCGCCGACGATCAGCCCTATCTCAACGCCGCCGATTACATGGCGAAGAAAATCCCCGGCACGGAAAAAGTCGTGATCGCCAACGCCGGGCACGCCGCGAACATCGATCAGCCCGAGGCGTTCAACAAGGCTGTGCGCGGCTTCCTCACCGCGCACAAACTCTAGCGCGCCAGCAGATCAGCAATGAGCGCTTCAAGCTCGGCGCGCCGCACGAGCTTGATGCCTGAGCGGTCGATCTTCACCCAGCCCTCATCGCCCCATTCGTGGAGCTTGCGGTTCACCTTCTCGCGCGACGCGCCGATGCGCCGTGCGATCTCGGTTTGCGTCAGCGTCACGCGATCGCCTGAACCGGCTTCCTGCAACACCAGCCGCGCGAGCTTGCCGCCGAGGTCGAGCAGCGCTTCGTCTTCGAGCTTCGCATCCGTCGCGCGGATGCGCTTGGTGAGTTCAACGACAAGATCGATCAGCACCGCAGGTTCGCTCTTCAGCGTGTCGAGCACGACGTCGCGCCCGATCTTCAAGAGGCGCGAGCGGCGAATCGCGCCCATGTCGGCTGACCGGACGCCCCCGTCGAGAACCGCCATTTCCCCGATCACGCTGCCAGCGCCCATCGCCGCAATCCGCACGTCGCGTCCGCCTTCGGACGTGGCGCGCACCTCGATCTCGCCTTCCATCACCACGAACAGCGCGTCCCCAGGCTCGCCCTTGGCGCAGAGCTGCGCGTTCCGGTCCAGCGCGACGATAAGGCCAGCCCCGGCCAAGCGGGATCGACCGCTGTCCGAGAGCCCCCGAAACAGCGTCGATTTTGAAAGCGCCTGCTCAACGGCGCTCAGCTCTGAGCCGGAAATGGCCGGCATACGTTCCACCCTCTGCTTTGCCTGTCGTGTATGTGACCGCGGTCACAGGCGATACACAAGCGGGCGCCTATTGTGGGCGAACCGCGCACGACGATCGCCCCCAGCGGTCACCCCCAGCGACGCGCGGGCAAGGGGGCGGCGATTGGCTCGCGCCGCCCCCTTCACCCGCCCGCCCAAGGGCGAACGCGAAGAGCCAGCTTCCCTATTCCAGAATGCGCGCCACGCGAAAGCCGATGGTCACGTCCCGCACGTCGGGCCCGGCGCGGCGGCGATTGGCGACACGTAGCGCCGCCGCCTGATCGCGGTAGCCTCCACCCCGGTACGCGCGCTGTGCGCAGCGCCCCGGCGAGACCGCGCTCCCGTCGGCCGGCGCGCCCGCGTAGGACTGCGCATAGCAATCCTCGACCCATTCCCAGACGTTCCCCGCAACGTCGTGGAGCCCGAAAGCGTTGGCGGCGTACTGCCCCACCTCGGACGGCGCCCGCGCGCCAAACACGGCGTCGGCGCGGCGGATTTGCGCGCCCGTCGCGTAGCGCGACGTGGCGCCAGCGCGCGCGGCGTATTCCCATTCTGCTTCCGTTAGCAGGCGATAATCCGGTCCCTCTGTGCGCGCGTTCAGCCACTGCACGTAGGCCTGCGCATCGTTCCACGACACGCCGAGCACCGGATGGTTGCCGCGCCCAAAGCCGTTGTCAGGAGGTGAGAATCCACGGCAGCCGCCGCTGGCAAGACACGCATCCCACTGCGCGAAAGTCACCTCGTGTTTGGAGACCGCGAAGGGCGCGATCGTCACCTCGCGCTGCGGGCCTTCGTTGGCGAAGCGTCCCGCTTCATTTGCCGGCGAGCCCATTTGGAAGGCGCCGCCGGGCAGCACCACGAGTTCGGGGCAGAAGTCGCAATCGCGGATCGTATCGCCCGGCGCATGCCGCGGTGCGGCAGGCTCTACCGGCGCGGCCACGACCGCGACGATCTCTTCCGCAACCGGCTGCGGCGTCGTCGCAGCCGCTTCCGGTTCGCCTCCTGCGATCAGCCCGCGTTCGCGCGCAAAGTTCAGAGCGAACGGCGTCACAAACGCCGTCAGCGCCACCAACAGCAGCACGCCGATGATCAGCCCCACCCGGCGCGCAAACCGCGCGAAACGCTGGCGCTTCGAAAGAATCTCGAACGTGTGGACGCGCTGATCTATGTTCTCGAGCGGCTGACGCCCGCGCGACTGGAACGCCGCTTGCGGGCTCGAATGCGCCATCGAGCGGAACTCGCCCGACACCAGCGCCCCGCCCGGCGCAGCGAGCGATTGCAAACGCGCGGCGACGTTCACGCCGTGGCCCAGAAGATCGTTGTTGATGGTGACGATCACATCGCCGACATGCGCGCCGACCCTGATCGCGGGCTCGCCCTTTGGGCGCTTGTCCAAGAGGTCCTGAATCGCCGCCAGTGCAGAGCCGGCCGAGCCGAACTCCAGCATGAAGCCGTCGCCGGCGGTGTTGAAAATCCGCCCGCCATGGGCGCCGGCGACGGTCTCGATCCGGGCGCGCAGCATCTCGACCGCGCGCGCGGCGCGGCGCTGGTCGCGTTCCGACATGGTCGAGAACCCGGCAACGTCGATGGAGACGATCGAAGCGAGCTTGATCGTCTCGGACTGGTTTTCCACGCTCATTTGGCTCCCCAGAAGCGTGAGCGCGCCGAAGCCCCGGTCTTGGCCCCCCGGTTCCGGCGCGCGCCACTCTCCGGGAAATAGCCGAAGGCGCAACCGAATTATGCGGCGGCGCGCATGCGCGCCGCCTATGGCGTCGCAGGCGCCCGCGCCGCGGCCTGCACGGCCCGAACCCGCGCCAAAAGCGCCGCCCGCTCCCGGTCGGAGAGCGAGGCGGCGTATTGCAGCCGGTCCCACGGCCCGTGCGCACGGAAGGGGATCGCCAGGATGGCGCCCTGCGGCGCGAGCCGCAGATCCAGCGAGCGGCCCGCCAGATCGATCACGCCGAGCCCGCGCAACCGGAGGTCGGGTGTGTTGAAGCTGATCGACTCCGTAGCCATCACCCCATCTGCGATCGTGAACGCCGCGCTCATGCCCGTCAGCGGCGTCCGCGCGGTCGATGAAACCAGGTCGTTGTTCAGCGCACGCCGGATCGTCGTCGCGACGCCGCCGAGGTCGACGCCATGCAACTGGCCCGACACCAGCTCAAACGACACGCGCCCATCCAACCCACGGATCAACGCTGATTGATTGCGCCCGGTCGTCGTGACGTTGACGTTTACTTCGGTGCGGCCCTCAAGATTTGAGAAGCCGAACGCATCGCCCATGAACCCGCGGGCATCCACATTGTCTGCGGTGAGTTCCTGCACGACCCGCACGTCCGGCGTGCGCGCGTCGAACTCCAATCGCCCGCGCCCGGTCCCGCCGTACATCTGCAAGCTATGAACCGTCGCTGCTAGGAAGCCGTCGTTGATGACGAGCGATGTTTGCACACGATCGAGCCGCATGCGGTGAATCTTCAGCGCGCCAGTGGTCAGCTCCAGATCAGCGTTGATCGCCTTCAGCCCGGAAAAATCGAACGGCGCATCACTCGGCGCGGCCTGCACGTCCACCACGCGCGCCGGCGCCGCAGCCGCTTCCGCAATCTGCGCAGGCGCCTCGGCGGGCCGTGTCGCGGAAACGATGTACGGGTTGAGGTCGACCTCGAACAATTCGAGCCGCCCGCTCACATATGGCCGCCCGCGTAGCTCCTGCAGCGCAAAATCCCCGCGCCCGCGCACGGCGTCGATGCTCAGCGTCGCGTTTTCAAAGCCGATCTGGCGCTGTGCGGTCACGAGCCGCCCGTTCACGGCGAACGCTTCAAGCCCGTAGCCGGCTTGGATTGGCGCAACGAGCCAGGCGAGCAGGCGCCGCAAGCTTGGTCCGGTGGCTTGTATCTCGCCTGTGTATGAGCCCGTCGCGGTTGCGATCTGTCCGTCGAACGAGGCGTTCAGCAATTCACTTTCAACGCTGGCGCGGATCGTCGTTGGTCGTCCGGCAAGCGCAGCGCGCGGCAAATCGGCCCGCGCGTCGATCTTCACGACTTGCCCCGCGTAAGAGAGATCGCCCTTCAGCGCGACAGGCTGGTCAAGACTGGTGAGCGCGGTGTCTAGATTGACGGCGGTGACGTTCCACCCGGCGTTGCGGCGCGCATCGAAATAGCTGACCTCGCCGTTGCGAATTTCAACTTGCCGAAGCGAAAACGCCGTCTCGCGCCGTGGCGCGCCCGGCGACGAGGGCGGCCCAGGCGCGCGCGCCGGCTGCAGCGCCCAGTTCGGCCGGCCTTGCGCATCGACTTCCAGCGCGATGCGCGGCGCCGTGAGCCGCAGCTCGCGCACCTCCACCGTGCGGCTCGTCACCAGCGGCCGTATCTCAACGCCGATCGCGATTGCCTCGATGGAGGCCAGCGCCGGCGCCCGCCCGCCCTGCACATTGGCGAGGCTGGCGTTCTCTGCTCTCAACCCCAGGACAGGATAGAAACTGACGCCGACATCGCCCGCGATGGTTAGGTCGCGGCCCGTCGCCTGCTCCACCGCGCGCTCCACCTCCGCGCGCATATCGAGTCGGCTCAACAGGAAGAAGATCAACCCGGCTCCGCCGAGGACCAGCATCACCAAGCCGCCCAGGATGAAGATCGCCCAACGGACCACAGGGTTTTTCATGTTGGGCGCCCTCCACGCTGGCCAGCACTCTAGCGGCTCGCCGCCCGCCCGCCAGCCTTGACGCGCCCAACTGGACGGAAGGGCCCGGCGCGCTATCTAAGGGCAAAGCCCAATTGAAAGCGCCTCATGTCTGAACCCGTCCCCGTCACCGTGCTCACCGGCTATCTCGGCGCCGGCAAGA
>CAZXNY010000133.1:0-7529 GCA_964642205.1 uncultured Caulobacteraceae bacterium | reverse complement strand
TCTCGACTGGGTCCCAGAACCACCAGCCGCCCCAGCCGAGTTCGTAATAGGCCCAGTACGACCCAAGCGCGATGCCGCCGGTGAGCGCGGTCCACGCAAGCAGCGTCCACGGGCGCAGCGCGCGCGCCCAGGCTTGGTCGGCTTTGCCCTCAAGCAACGCAGCGATCGCGAGCGAGAACGGAATCGAGAGGCCGACGTAACCGAGGTACAAAAGCGGCGGGTGCGCGGCGAGCGCGGGATCTTGCAGCAGCGGGTTTAGGTCGCGTCCTTCGAAGGGCGCGGGATCGAGCCGCGCGAACGGGTTCGAGAGCACGAGCGTGTAAACGAGCGCGCCGGCCGTCACCAAGCCTTGCACGCCTACCGCGCGCGCCCAGAGCGCAAAGCTCATCGCGCCGCGCCAATGCGCAAGCGCCGCGCCCGCGAGCGCGGAGACGAGGCACCACAAGAGCATCGAGCCTTCGTGGTTCCCCCACGCGCCGGCGATCTTGTAGATCAGCGGCTTCAGCGTGTGCGAATTGTTGAACACGACCGCGACGGAAAAATCCGTACGTACAAACACGGCGATGAGCGCCGCGAAGGCGAGCGCGCAGCATAGCGCCGACACGTAAGCCGACATCTTCGCGAGCGCGCCGAGCGGCGCTGCGTCACGCGCGCCGGCCGTTAAACCCGTCGCGCCTTGCACGAAGCTCAAGGTGAGCGCGAGCGCGGCGAGGAAAAGGCCAAGCTCCGCCATCAGAACGCGCTGCGCATCATTGCCCGCCCTTCCACTCGCCGCGCTCCTTCAGCGCTTCGGCGACTTCGCGGGGCATGTAGTTTTCATCGTGCTTGGCGAGCACGCGCGCGGCTTCGAAACCACCGCCTCCATTGTTTGTATGCGCCCGCCACACGCCTTCGGCGACAACGCCTTGGCCTTCGCGGAAGAGATCGGGCAGCGGGCCATTGTAGGTGACAGGCAAAGCCGCGGCGCCATCGGTGACGACGAACGTGACGCGCGCGCCATCGCGCACGACGCTGCCCGCTTCCACCAGACCGCCGATGCGCACGCGCTGACCGTCCTGCGCCTTTCCGGCGATTTCCGACGGCGCGTAGAAGTAGACGACGGAGTCACGAAGGCCATAGAGCGTGAGGCCCGCCGCGAGCGCGAGCAGGCCGCCGATCACGGCGATGAGGATCAGGCGTTGATTGCGCCGGCGCACGTTATCCTCCGCTCTCGGCAATCATGCGATCCGCCATCGCGTGGCGCGGATCATCAGCCGGCAGTCGCCGCTTCACTTCGCGCCACAAGCGCCCGGCATCGGCTCTGCGGCCCTCCTGCGTCGCGGCCAGCGCTTGGTAGAGCCAGGGCGTGGGATCATCCGGCTGCGCATCGGCGACTTCGGTGAACAGACGCTGCGCGTCTTCGGACACGCGGCCCTGATCGAGTGCGACGAGCACGCGCCCGAGATTGAGCTTCGCGAAATTTGAGCTGGGATCGCGGCGCAGCGCGGCGTCGAACGCGCGCGCGGCCTCTTCGAAGCGGCGCTGTTCGGCAAGGATCACGCCGGTTGCAAGGTGTGGGCGCGCGTCGCCCGGATTTGCACGCGCTTCGGCGGCGAGGCGCGCAAGCAGTTCTGCGTCCGAATAGCCTTCGATCGGACGCGCCTTTAGCGCGGCGATGCGTTCTGTATAGGGCGCGTCGGCCACATCCGGCCGGCCAATCGCGACATAGATCGCGAATGCCGCGATCACGCTTGCGCCAGCTACAGCGACAACGGGCGCTGCGCGCACGCCGCCCGCGCGGCGGTAGGCCCACATCAGCGCCGCGCCCGCACACGCAGCGAGCACGGCGAAGGCGGCGAAGAGGGCAAAGCCCGAGAGCATCCAGGGCTGGCTTTAAAGCGCCCCGCCCCCTTGCTCAATTGCGCTGGCTCAATCCGTGGCGGGAAGCCGCAGGCGCGCCTTGAGGCCGCCGAGGTCGCTGCGTTCGAATTTCAGTTCGCCCGCGTAGAGCGCGACCGTTTCGGTGAGGATCGACAATCCCAAGCCTTGGCCGGGGGCTGCTTCATCGAGCCTGGCGCCGCGCGTCATCACACGGGCGATATCGTCATCCGAGAGGCCCGGCCCATCGTCTTCCACCACAATCTCGAGCGTGCCGCCTTGTGGCGGCACGAGGCGCACGAGCACGCGGCTCTCGCCGTACTTGCAGGCGTTGTCGATCAAGTTGGCGACCATTTCGAGCAAGTCTTCGCGTTCGCCACGGAACGTCGCGTCGACCGGCGCATCGAGTTCGATGTCCATCGCCTGGTGATCGTACTTTTGCTCCATCATGAAGATGAGGTCGTTGAGGTTCTGCAGGACAGGCGTCCGGTAGCCGACCGTGGGCGCGGCGCCGCCTGCCTTGCTTTCAGCGCGCGCGGCGACGCGGGCGCGCCGGAGCTGGCGCTCCACAAACGCTTCCATCTCTTCGACGGATTGCTTCAGCACTTCGCCATCGGCGCCGGCCGCGCCCTGTTCGTTGGCGGCGTTCTTCAACACAGCGATGGGCGTCTTCAATGCGTGTGCGAGGTTGCCGACGTGGCGGCGCGCTCGCTCGACGACTTCGCGGTTGTGATCAAGGAGCGCGTTGAGTTCTGCCGCGAGCGGCTGGAGTTCGGCGGCGTATTCGCGGTCGAGGCGTTCGGAATTGCCGCGCCGCACTTCAGCGATGTCGCGCCGGAGGCGGCGCAGCGGTTCGAGGCCGACGCCCGCTTGCAGCGCGGCCACCGCCACCACCATCAGCGCGCAGAACGCGACGAACGCCGCGAACGCTTGCGCGAGCAGGTTCGCGGCTGGCCGGATCACGTCTTCCGGCGCGATCGCGACCATGAACAGGAAGCGCCCGTCGAGCCCGCGAATCTGCAATTCGCGCGCGCCGATGCGCAACGGCTCGCGGTCCGGCCCCTTGGGCATATCGAGGAAGCGCACGCCCTGCGCGTTGGGCGCGATGGCTTGGAGTTTCGCGATGTCCTGCTGGTTGAGATCGATCGTGATGTCGAACAGCGAGCGCGACGTGATCTGGATCACCAGGTCGCCGTCTTCGGTGACGCGGCCGATCTGGTAGTAGCGCCCGCTGGTCGGGCGCACGTAGCGCGGATCGAACGGCAAATCGCGCAGCACGATATCGCCTTCGAGGCCCGGTTCGGCGTTGCTTGTGAGATTATCGAGCACGCTCTCGATCTCGGGATCGACGAGCAGGCGCATCAGCTGCGTCGAGAAGAAGCCGTGCGCGAAATAGCCGACAACGATCAAGGTGATCGTCGACACCAGCGCGATGACGGCGAGCCGCCCCGCAAGCGACAAACGGAAGAGCCGGCGCAGCCGCTCCCAAGCGGCGCGAAGTTTCTCGATCACGAAGCCGCCGTGGCGGGATCGATCAAGCGATAGCCGAGGCCTTTTTCCGTCACGATGCGATCCTGGCCGATCTTGCGGCGCAGAATGCCAATGAACACTTCGATCGTGTTCGAGTCGCGCTCGTGATCTTGCGCGTAGATCTTCTCGGTCAGCTCGGTGCGCGACACGATGCGGCCGGCGTGGTGCATCAGATAGTCGAGCACTTTGTACTGGTAGGCGGTGAGTTTCACCGGCTGGCCGTTCACGGTGACTTGGCCCGTCGCGCTGTTGAGCCGCAGATCGCCGCACTCAAGCACGGCGCTCGCGTGATCGGTCTGGCGGCGCACATGCGCGCGCACGCGCGCCAAGAGCTCGGCCATGTGGAAAGGCTTCGTGAGATAGTCGTTGGCGCCCTGATCGAGCCCTTCGACTTTCTCGCTCCAACGATCGCGGGCCGACAGGATCAGCACCGGTGTGGAGACATCCGCGGCGCGCCAGTTCTTGAGCACGGTGAGGCCATCGACCTTGGGCAAGCCAAGGTCGAGCACGACCAGATCATAGGGCTCGGTCTCGCCCATGAACTGGCCGTCCTCGCCATTGTCGGCGGTGTCGACGGCGTAGCCGGCGTCGGTCAACGCCGCCGTCAGCTGTTCCCGGAGGTTCCGGTCGTCCTCTACAACCAGTACGCGCATCTAGACCCTTAGCCCACAACCTGCCCGGTGCTCGCGTCGACCCGGAGGTTTTCCTCCACGCCGTTCGGGTACCGCCAGCGGAAGATATAGAAGGCGCGATCCCCGCGCTGCTCAAGGCCCCCAACGACGTCCACGAAGGAACCGCCGCGTTGGGATTGGACCATCGCGATCAATTGCCGGACCGGCAGGACGCGCGCCTGGACCTGCATGGGGCCGCTCATTTGGCCGTTCGGCATCGTCCACATCGGCTGCAGCGTCTGCGCCGTCGCGCTGGATTCCGCGAGGCTCGGCCCGAACATCAGGCCAAGGCCGATGATGGCGGCCAGGAGGTGGGAACGGGCGATCATGAGCCGGTTTCTACGCGGGGCGCTCTGAATGTCGCCTGAACAGGCGCCTCACTACCCGCCCAGATTGACGCGGCGAAGCCCCGGGGGTATGTCAACGGGCATTGACATAAGGTTCCGGCCACGAACGCCGGAGCAGGGAGAGCCGGCCATGACCACCGCGATGAAGATCGATACGTCAGACGAAGCGCGCATGCTCGCGTACTCGACGCCGCTGGCGGAGATGAACCCGGCCAAGCCCGAGCGTTTTCGCGACGACCAGATCTGGCCGATGTTCGACCGGCTCCGCGCGGAAGATCCGGTGCACCTCACCGAAGACAGCGAGTTCGGCCGCTATTGGTCGATCACGCGCTGGAACGAAATTCTCGCCGTCGACACCAACCATGAAGCGTTCTCTTCGGCCGATGGCATCGCGCTGCAGAACCTCGCCGCGCAAGAGTCTCAGTTTCAGGCGATGGCCGAGCTGATGGGCCCGGAAGCGGCCGAGCGCCGGCGCCGCGACGGCGCGGGCTTCATCACGATGGACGAGCCCGAGCACGGCAAGCAACGCAAAGCCGTCTCGCCGACGCTGGCGCCGGGCAACATCGCCAAGATGTCGCCGGTCGTGCGTGAGCGCGCTGGGCAAATTCTCGATGGCCTGCCGATCGGCAAGGAATTCGATTGGGTCGATCTCGTGTCGAAAGAGCTGACGGCGATGACGCTCGCGACGCTGTTCGACTTCCCGTTCGAAGACCGCCGCAAGCTGACCTATTGGTCCGACATGGTCACCAACGTGCCGGGCCACGGCCCGGTGGAAAGCTGGCAGCACAAGGCCAGCGCGCTGATGGAATGCTTCGGCGCTTTCCGCGCGTTGTGGGAAGAACGCGCCAAGGGCGAGCCGAACATCGATCTTATCTCGATGCTCGCGCACAATCCCGAAACCGCGGACATGGACCCGATGAACTTTCAGGGGAACGTCATCCTCCTGATCGTCGGCGGCAACGACACGACGCGCAACACGATCTCCGGCAGCGTCTTCCACCTCAACCAGAACCCGCGCGAATACGACAAGCTGCGCGCCAACCCGGCGCTCATCCCGTCGATGGTGTCGGAAACGATCCGCTATCAGACGCCGCTCGCGCACATGACGCGCGTGGCGACACGCGACATCGAGCTTGGCGGCAAGACGATCCTGAAGGGCGACCGCGTCGTGATGTGGTACATCTCCGGCAACCGGGATGAGACGCAGATCGATCGCCCCTACGAGTACATCATCGACCGCGAACGCTCGCGCCAGCATCTCTCGTTCGGCTTCGGCATTCACCGCTGCGTCGGCAACCGCGTCGCGGAAATGCAGCTGACGATCATCTGGGAAGAAATTTTGAAGCGCTTCCCGGAGATCAAAGTCGTGGGCGAACCGATGCGGAACTACTCGGCGTTCGTGCACGGCTACGAGACGCTGCCCGTCATCATTCCCGCGCGCAACTAGCGCAAAGCACCTCACATCACGTGTCCGGCCAGCTGCGTTCGCGCAGCGGGCCGGGTCACGCTTACGGAGACAGAGCCGCGATGGCGAAGATCACCTACATCGAACACACTGGAACCGCGCACGAGATCGACGTCGAGAACGGGCAGTCGGTGATGGAAGGCGCGGTCAAGCACGCCGTCCCCGGCATCGACGCGGACTGCGGCGGCGCCTGCGCTTGCGCGACGTGCCATGTCTATGTCGATGCGGCTTGGCTTTCGCGCACCGGCGAGCGCACCGAGATGGAAAACTCGATGCTCGACTTCGCCGAGGGCGTGACCGACGAGAGCCGTCTCTCGTGCCAGATCAAGGTGACGGATGCCCTCGACGGCTTGATCGTGCGTATGCCTGAGAGCCAGCACTAAGCATGAGCGACGCTCTGCTCCGCAGCCCGCCTCGTAAGCGCGATGCCGAAGCGACCCGCGCCGCGATCTTGGATGCGGCGAAGGGGCAGTTCGCGCGCCTTGGGTACGACCGGGCGGTGCTCCGGGACATCGCGGCCGAAGCGGGCGCGGACGTCGCGCTCATCAAGCGCTATTTCGGAGGCAAGGAAGGGCTGTTCACCGAGGCGCTCAAGGCCTCGTTCTCACCGAACGGCTTGGCGGACTGGCATCGCGCCACGTTTGCGCGGGACATCGCCGAGATGATGGCGGGCGATGCGTACGCCAACGAAGACCGTGCGCATGCGTTTCAGTTTTTGCTGCGCGCCGCGACCTCGCCGACAACGGCGCCGCTGCTGAACATCGCCGTGCAAGAGCGCTTTCTCGCGCCGATCCGCGATTGGCTGGGCGGGGAAGACGCGGCAGCCCGCGCGCGTGTGCTCGCGGCGGTGTTTATTGGATTGCTGGTGGAGCGGCTGGTGCGCGGCGATGCGCTTGAGGGCGACGAGCGCGCCGCGTTCATCACGCACGCGATCGCGACTTTGGAAACGGCGCTGCGCGAGCCGCGCTAGCGTCTAGGCGCCCGGGCGCGCCGGCTTCCAATCGCGCTTAGGCCACTTTTTCACGAACTTCTTCAGCTCATCGTCAGGCTGCTCGGGCAGCTGCACTTGCAGCTTCACGAACTGATCGCCCTGACCGCCGACGCCCTTGCCTTTGAGGCGCAGCACCGAACCCGTGTTCGAGCCTGGCGGGATGGTCAGTTGCACGGGCCCAGCGACCGTCGGCGCCTGAATGCGTGCGCCTTCGACAGCTTCGGTCAGCGAGACCGGCAGATCGAGATGAATGTCGTTGCCTTCGCGGCGGAAGAAGGCGTGCGGCTTCACGCGCAACTCGACCAGCGCATCGCCGGGCGGCCCGCCCTGCACACCAGGGCCGCCTTGGCTTTTCAAGCGCAACACCTGCCCCGGCTCGACGCCGGCTGGGATCGCGATGTCGAGCGTGCGGCCTTCGGCGAGTTGCACGCGCCGGCGCGCGCCATTTGCGGCCTCGACGAAATCGATTTCGAGCGTGAAGCGAATGTCGCGCCCGCGCATGCGGCCAAAGCCGCGCGGCCCACTCGCGCCCCCCGCGCCCGAACCGAAGAGATCGGAGAAGATGTCGCCGAGATCAAAGGGCGTTTCCTGCTGGCTCGGCCCGCCGGCGCCTGCGTTCGCGTGTTGGCGCGTATGCGCGCGTGAGCCAAAGCCCATGCGCTCGTTCC
>CAZXNY010000132.1:5411-7531 GCA_964642205.1 uncultured Caulobacteraceae bacterium | reverse complement strand
GGCCCGCGCGGCGAGCTTTGGCACCTCGACCTCTACCGGCTCAAAGGGCCTGAGCAGGCGTTCGAGCTGGGGTTGGAGGATGCGCTGGTGAGCGCGGCGTGCCTCATCGAGTGGCCGGAGCGGCTGGAGAGTTTGCTGCCGGCTGATCGGCTGGACGTGCGGCTCACGCCCGAGGGCGAGGGGCGGCGGATCGACTATGCGCCGCAAGGACGGATGCTGGAGCGCGCGAATGAGTTCTGAACGCGCCGCGGCGCTCGACAAACTGCTCAAGGACACAGGCTTCGGCGCCGCTGAGCGGGTGCCGCTCGCGGGGGACGCCTCCACGCGCCGCTACGAGCGGCTGATCTTGCCCGGCCGCCGCGCGATTTTGATGGACGCTGCGCCGAGTTCGGAAGCGGGACCGTGCCCGCCGGGCGCCTCGCCCGCGCAGAGGCGCGAGATGGGCTGGAACGCCACGGCACGGCTTGCTGCCTCGCGCGTCGAAGCCTTCGCGGCGGTCGATGGGCATTTGCGCGACCTCGGGCTGACGGCGCCGGAGATTTACGGGCTCGACGTGCCGAGCGGGTACGCCGTGCTCGAGGACCTCGGCGAAGATCTCTACGCGCACGTGATCCCCGCGCAGGCGGATGAAGAAGAATTGTACGCAGCGGCGGCGGAAGTGCTCGCGCATGTGCATGCCGCGGACGCGCCGAAGATGCTGCGCGGCTACGGCGCGGAATGGCCGTTCCTTGAGTACGACGCGCTCGCGCTGGAAGTGAACGCCGACCTCTTCGTGGAGTGGCTGCCGAAGCAGAACCCGGACATCGTGATCGAAGATCGCGCGCGCTGGGAGCGCATTCGCGATTCCTTGATCGTGAAGGCGCTCGGTTTCCCGCGTGCGTTCACAATCCGTGATTATCACGCGGAAAATTTGCTGTGGTTGCCGCAGCGCGGCGGGCTCGCGCGTGTTGGGCTGCTCGATTTTCAAGACGCTGTGCGCGGCTGGCGCGCGTGGGATTTCGCAATGCTGCTGCAGGATGCGCGGCGCGATGTGAGCCCGCGCGCGGCCGCGGCGGCGATCCGGCGCTACCTCGATGTGACGGGCGATGACGAAGCCGCGTTCATGCGCGAGCTTGCCGTGCTCGGCGCGATCAACGCGATGCGCATTCTGGGCATTTTCGCGCGCCTCGATGTGCGCGATGGCAAGCCGCGCTACCGGGCGTTCATGCCGCGCGTGTGGGCGCATCTCGACAACAATCTGATGCACCCGGCGCTCGCGGAAGCGCGTGCGTTCGTGGAGGAAGTCGCGGGCCCGTATCTGCGCGGGGAGAAAACGTTGAGCGCGGCAGCGCCGGCTGTTGGCGTGAAGCCGAAAACGGCGATGGTGCTTGCGGCTGGCCTTGGCACGCGGATGAAGCCGCTGACCAACGATCGCCCCAAGCCCCTCGTCGTGCTCGCAGGGCGCACGCTGCTCGATCACATGCTCGATCGCTTGGTCGAAGGCGGCGTGAAGCGCGCGGTGGTGAATGTGCATGCCTTCGCTGACATGGTGGAGGCACAACTTGCGAAGCGGCGCGACATCGAGATCGTCGTGTCCGATGAGCGCGCGCAGCTGATGGAGACGGGCGGGGCGGTGCGCCAAGCGCGGCCGCTGCTTGGCGATGAGCCGATCTTCCACGTGAATACCGATAGCGTGTGGATCGGCGAGAAGGCGCTCGACAAGCTGGCGGCGCAATTCGATCCGGCGAAGATGGATGCGCTGTTGCTGCTCGTGCCGATGGACCGGTGCTTGGGCCTCGACTCCACGGGGGATTTCAAGCTCGCCGACGACGGGCGCATCACGCATCGCTTTGACGATCCGAGCGCCGATCTCGCGTGGATGGGCGTGCAGATCGTCAATCCAAAGATCATCGACGCTGAACCGCTTGAGCCGTTCTCGTTCCGCCAGGTGTGGAAGCGCTCGTGGGAGTCGGGCCGTTTGTACGGCGCGGTGTTCGATGGCTTCTGGTTGCACGTCGGCGATCCCAAGGCGCGCGACGATGCGGAGGCGCGCCTCGCGGCTGAAGCGCCGCAAGCGGCGGCGCGTGCGTGAGCACGCTCTTTGAGGGCCCGGCGCCGCGTGTTCGCGCGATCGCTGCGTC
>CAZXNY010000132.1:0-5311 GCA_964642205.1 uncultured Caulobacteraceae bacterium | reverse complement strand
TGCCGACGCTCGTGGGCGAACGCGATCTTGCCGAGCACTGGAAGCAATCGGCGACGTTCCTCGAAATCGTCACGCGCGTTTGGCCGGACATGCTTGCGGCAGAAGGCGCGCTCGATCCATCCGCACGACGCTCGTTGTTGTTGGATGCACTGGCGGCGCAGTGGGAAGCGGCGCCGCCGTCGCGGCCGATCGTGATTGCGGGCTCGACGGGTTCTGTCGCGGCGACGCGGCGGCTGATGCGGGTCGTCGCCGGATTGCCGCAGGGCGTCGTCGTGCTGCCGGGGCTCGACAGCGATCTCGACGACGCGGCGTGGCGCGCGATCGATCCGCAGCATCCGCAATTTGCGCTGCGCGAAACGCTCGCGGCGCTGCGCCTCGAACGCGCGGACGTGCGCGCGCTTGGCGCTGAGGGGGCGCAAGGCGCGGCGCGGCGCGTTCTGGTGCGCGAAGCGCTCGTGCCCGCGGATGCGACAGCCGATTGGCTTGGGCGCATCGCGGAAGCGGGCGGGCCAAAGCGCGTTGCGCAAGGGCTCGATGGGCTAGAGCTGATCGAAACGGCGAACGGCGAAGAAGAAGCGGCCGTCGTTGCGCTTCTGATGCGCGAAACGCTGGAGGATCCGGGGGCAAGCGTTGCGCTGGTGACGCCGGATGCCGCGCTCTCGCGGCGCGTCGCCGAAAAGCTCGCGCGCTGGAACATCACGCCGGCGATGTCGCATGGGCGTGCGCTGCGCGAGACGGCGGCTGGTTCGCTGCTGGCGTTACTGTGTGAACTCGCGCGCGACTCGGGCGCGCCGGTCGCGCTCGCGGGATTGCTGAAGCATCCGCTTGCGGGATTTGGCATGGCGCCGGGAGCCTTGGCGTTCGCGCGCGTGCAGCTTGAACACGATGCGTTGCGCGGTGCGCGCTTGCACAGCGACGCTGGGGACCTTGCGGCGCGCACAAAGCACGCAGGCGCGGCGCTTGCGGCGAAGATCGCAGAGGCGCTTGCGCCGCTTTCGTGCGAGGGCGATCTCGGCGTGTTCGCCGACGCGCTGTGCGCGAGCGCGGAACTGGTCGCGGCGACGCCTGATGGCAATGGCGCGCGCGTCTGGGTTGGGCAGGACGGCGCGGCGGCGCGCAAGTTGGCGGCCGAGGCGCGCGAGCATGGCGCAGCCCTTGGGGCGGTGACGCAGGCGCAAGCCGCGCGTGCGTTCATTGCGTTGCTCGATGGCGCAGAAGCGCTGCCGGAGCGCGGTGGCGATCCGCGTTGCGCGATTTGGGGGCCGCTCGAAGCGCGTTTGCAGCGGCGCGACGTGATGATCCTTGGCGGATTGAACGAGGGCGCCTGGCCCGCGCCGCCGCCGGAAGACCCGTTCCTCACGCGCACGATGCGCGCCGACCTTGGTCTACCATCGCCCGATGCGCGCATCGGCCTTGCCGCACATGACTTTGCGCAACTCGCATGTGCGCCGCGCGTGGTGATGACGCGTGCGCTGAAGCAGGGCGGGGCGCCGTCCGTCGCATCGCGGTGGATTTGGCGGCTAGAGACGTTGGTGCGCGGCGCGGGCGCGGCGTTGAAGCGCGAAGCGCCGGTGATCGCGTGGGTGCACGCGCTCGATGCGGCGGCGGCAAAACCGGAGCTGCGCGCGCCGCAACCGAAACCGCCCGCCGATCGGCGCTTGAAGCGGCTCTCGATCACCGAAGTCGAAACACTGATCCGCGATCCTTACGCTGTGTATGCGCGGCGCATTCTCGGGCTGGAGGTGCTCGATCCCGTTGGGTACGAGCCTGGCGCTGCCGAACGCGGCACCGCGATTCACCGTGCGATCGAATTGATCGGCGCCGAAGAGAGCGAAGCGGACCTTATCGCGGCGCTCGATCGCGCATTGGCCGAAGCTGGCTTTGGCGCGGCGCGCAGAACAGCCGAACGCGCACGCCTCGCAGCATCGGCGCGCGCATATTTGGCATGGGCGCGGACGCGCGAAGGCGACATTTATCGGGAATCGTACGGCAAACTCGCGCTGACGCATGACGTGCTGCTGACGGGCCGCGCCGATCGGATCGAGATCGCGAATGGCTACGGCGTGATCGTCGACATGAAAACCGGGACGCCGCCAACAACGGCCCAGGTGAAGGCCGGCCTCGCGCCGCAGCTTTCGCTTGAGGCGGCGATGTTGCGGCGGGGCGCCTTCGAGGAGACGCCCAAAGCCATCGGACGGGAGTTGATTTACTGGAAGTTCGGCGGCGCAAAGCCGCAACCCGAAACTGTGAAACTCGATGACGTCGATGCGGCGGGTGAGGAGGCGCTTGCGGCGCTCCAGACGCTGCTCGCGCGCTATGCGCAGCCTGGCCAGCCGTTCCTCTCGTCGCCGCGTGTGCAGTTCATGCGTAAATGGACGGACTACGATCAGCTCGCGCGCCGCAAGGAATGGGCGGACGCCGAGGCGGACGAGACATGAGCGCCTACGCCGAAGCGCAAAAGCAGCAGCGCGCGGCCGCTGAGCCGGAGACGAACGTGTTCGTCACGGCGAATGCGGGTTCGGGCAAAACCAAGGTGCTGGTCGATCGCATCGCGCGGCTGTTGCTCGCGGGCGCCAAACCCTCTGCGTTCTTGTGCATCACGTACACGAAGGCGGCGGCGGCCGAGATGCAGCGGCGCCTGTTCGAGCGGCTGGGCGATTGGTGCGTGGCGGACGACAAGACGTTGCGCAAGGCGCTTGCTGAGCTTGAAGGCGTCGAGCCCGAATGGGTGAAGGACGGCGATCTGCCGAAAGCGCGGGCGCTGTTCGCGCGCGCGCTCGAAACGCCGGGCGGGCTGAAGATTCAGACCATTCACGCGTTCTGCGAGCGGCTGCTGGCGCGTTTTCCGCTCGAGGCTGGCGCGCCGCCAGGGTTCGATATCGCTGACGAGGCGCGTGCGGCGGACTTAATGGACGAAGCGCGCGGCGCGATCTGCGCGAGCGAGGAAGAAGATGTGTTGGCCGCGTTCGCGCGGTTTGCGGCGCGGCTGAATTCGGACCGGCTGGATCTGTTGCTCGCGAATCTCGCGGGCAAATCCGAGCAATTGTCGCCAAGCGATCTGATGGCGCGCCATGGCGCGACCGAGGATGCGGCGGACACGCTCACCCGTGCGCTGCGCGAAATCCCTTGGCGTGATCTCAAGGATGCGGCGGCGCTGCTGGATGGCAGCAGCGCGAACGACAAGAAGGTCGCCACCGCGGTGCGCGCCGCTGCGGCGCATGACGGGCCAGCAGACGAAGCGTGGAAGGCGTATCTGCCAATCTACTACACGTCCGAGGACAAGCCGCGCGCTGATGTCGTCACCAAATCGTTCGCGAAGAAGTACCCGGACGTTGAGCGGCTTTTCGATCAGGAGGCGCAGCGCGTCGAGGCTGCACGCAAACAGATGCGGCGCGCGGAGCGAGCGGCGGATGCGCATGCGGCGCATGTGATCGCCGCGGCGCTGGCGCGTGCGTACGATCTCGCGAAGGATCGCGCGGGCGTGCTCGACTTCGCCGATCTGATCGCGCAGGCGCGCAGGCTCCTCAACCAATCAGCGGCGGCGCCCTGGGTGCTCTACAAGCTGGATGGCGGCGTCGATCACATTCTGATCGACGAAGGGCAGGACACGAGCCCCGATCAGTGGAAGCTGGTCGCGCCGCTGCAAGACGAGTTCTTCTCCGGCGTTGGCGCGCAGGAGAAGAAGCGCACGGTGTTCGCAGTCGGCGATCCAAAGCAGTCGATCTATTCGTTTCAGGGCGCCGATCCGGACGGGTTCTTGAACGAGAGCCATCACTTGCAGGCGCGCGCCGAAGCGGCAGGCGCGCCGTTCGTTGCGCCGACATTGGAGATGTCGTTCCGCTCGGCGCCCGAGATTCTCGCGGCCGTCGATGCAACGTTCGCGGAGACGCCGCTTGCGGCGGGCGAGCCGGAGGCGTCGAACGTGGTGCGCCACATTGCGCGGCGTGCTGACGCGCGCGGGCTCGTCGAATGGTGGCCGCCCGCGCCAAAGCCCGCGCCAGCGAGCGGCAATCCTTGGGATGCGCCGCTCGACATGGAAACGGGCGCGGACGCGCCGACGGCGCTTGCGCGCGAAGTTGCACGCAAGGTGAGAGAATGGATCGCGGCGGGCGAGGCGGTGTCCGATAAGGATGGATCGCTGCGGCCGATGCAGCCGGGCGATGTGATCGCGCTGGTGCGCGTGCGCGGGCAAATCTTTCACGCGCTGATCAAAGCGTTCAAGCGCGCGGGGCTCCCGGTAGCGGGCGCTGACCGGATGGTGCTGAAGAACGAACTCGCGGTCGAGGATTGCTTGGCGCTGATGCGCGTGGCGCTCGATCCGGCGGACGATCTTTCGCTTGCGTGCGTGCTCAAGGGGCCTTGGCTCAATCTCACCGACGATGACCGTGACGTGTTTCCGCTCGCCTACGGGCGCGGCAAGGGCGAGACGCTGCATGCGCGCTTGATCGCGAGCACGGACGATCGCTGGGCGGAAGCGCGGCGTTTCGTGCGTGCGCTCGTGGCGCGTGCGGGGCTCGATGCGTTCGCGTTCCTCTCGTGGGCGCTTGAAGGCATGGATACGGACGGGCGCACGGGCTGGACGCGCGTGTTGAGCCGGCTTGGCGCGGAGGCGCGCGATCCGCTGGAGGAGTTGCTGGAACGCGCGCTCGCGCCCAATCCGCGCGCCGCGCCGACGCTGCAGCGCTTCCTGGCGGACATGGAGGCCGACCACGCCGAGGTGAAGCGCGAACTCGAAGCGGCCGGTGGCGCGATCCGCGTGATGACGGTGCATGGCGCGAAGGGCTTGGAAGCGCCGGTCGTGCTGCTGCCGGACACGACTGGCGGCGTGAAGGACGCGGCCGAAGACGGCGTGCTGATGGAGGGCGATGAGCTCTTCTGGTCCCCCAAACAGGGCGAGGACGATGAGGCGACGCGGCGCGCACGCGATGCGCACAAGGCGCGCGCCGAGCGTGAGCATTGGCGGCTCCTCTATGTTGCGATGACGCGCGCGCGCGATCGGTTGATCGTGTGCGGCTACGCGCAAGGCAATTCCGGCGAACCGCACCCGAAGTCGTGGCACACGCTGGTGGGAGATTCGATCAACGCGCACGCGCAGCCGTGCGAGACGCCGTTTGGCGAGGGGCGGCGCATGGGCGCCGTACTGCATGCGCCGCCGCGCGCGAAGGATGTCGCGCATGTTGTGACGCTGCCGGATTGGGCGCGCCGGCCGCTGCATGGGGCGGAGGCTGCGCGCACGCTTGCGCCGTCGAAACTGAAAGCGCCGGCTGCGCTTTCGCCGACTTGCCGGTCCGTGCCGCTTTGGCCGGCGCGC
>CAZXNY010000131.1:0-7536 GCA_964642205.1 uncultured Caulobacteraceae bacterium | reverse complement strand
TGCAGATTTTCGGCGGCGCGGGCTATGTGGCTGATTATGGCATCGAGCGCTTCTACCGCGACGTGCGCATCTTCCGCATCTACGAAGGCACCAGCGAAATCCAGCGCACCATCATCGCGCGCGAAATGATGAAGGCGGGCGCGTGAGCGAGTTGCCTGCGTTTCGATTTTATCCGGGCTGCTACGCCGATGAAATGTTTCGCGCGAGCACGCGGGCGTGCGCCGTGTGCGGCCAAGCGCGCGGCTGGGAATATGTCGGCGCAACGTACGGCCGCGATCCGCCCAAGAATCCCTGTCCCTGGTGCATCGCCGACGGATCGGCGGCCAAGCTCGCCGATTGCGAATTCGGCGCGTTCAACGATGTCGGCGAGACAGATGAAGCTTTGCGCGACGAGGTCGCCTCGCGCACGCCCAAGCCGCTGTCTTGGCAAGACTTCACGTGGCCCGTCAGCAATCAAGGGCCGATGATCTACGAAGGCCGGATCGACTTTGCGACGGTCAAAAACGATCCGCCCCGCCTCGCCGCTCTGCGCGCCGCGGTGAGCGACGAGAAAACGATGTCCGACTTCGTCAGCAAGGATGGCGACATCAACGTTCTCATGTTCCGATCGCTCGATGGCGCCATGTTCATCGGCGTTTTCGACGCTTCCTAGGGAGAAGACCAATGCAAGCGCCCAAGGGTCCGCTGGACGGCGTGCGCGTGATCGATCTCACGCAATTCGTTCTCGGCCCGTACGCCACGCAGAACCTCGGCGATCTTGGCGCGGACGTCATCAAGGTCGAGGATTTGACGGGCGATCGCCAGCGCCACTCCGGCAAGGCGCCTAACTCCACGACCATGGGCCCGGTCTACATCGCGCTCAACCGCAACAAGCGCTCCGTCGCGCTCGACCTCAAGAACGATCCCGGCAAGCGCGCGCTGCGCAAGCTCATCAAGCACGGCGACATCTTCATTCACAACATGCGTCCGGACGCGATCGCGCGGTTGGGCTTCAGCTACGACGACGTCGCCAAGATCAAGCCGGACATCGTCTACATCGAAGCCATGGGCTACGACCCCGCGGGCCCGTACGCCGGCCGCCAAGCGTTCGACGATCTCATTCAGGCCGCAAGCGGCGCGACCGGCCTCAACAGCCTCGTCACGCCCGGCGCAGAGCTGCGCCCCGTGCCCTCGATCATCGCCGACAAGACCTGCGGGCTCTTCGCGGTGATCGCAGCCCTCGCAGCGCTGCGGCACAAGGAGCGCACGGGCGAAGGCCAGTACGTGTGCGTGCCGATGCTGGAGACGTTCACCGGCTTCATCATGGCCGAGCATCTCTATGGCAAAACGTATCAACCCACGCTCGGCAGTTTCGGGCACACCACCACGATCACGCCGTACCGCAAGCCGATGCGCACGAAGGACGGCTGGCTCGCGGTGCTGCCCGCCAACAACAAGCAATCGGCGAAGTTCATGGAGCTTGGCGGCCTGCCCGGCGCTTATGAAAGCGAGCGCTTTCTTTCCAAGGAGGGCAAAGCGCGGCTCCACGAATATTACACGATGATGGATGAGGCCGCTGCCTCGCACACGACGGCGAAGTGGCTTGAGCTCTGTATGGAGCACTCGATCCCAGCGATGATCGCCAACGAACCGGAGCAAATCTTCGAGGATCCGCATCTCAAGGAGACGTTGTTCGAAGCGCGCACGCTTGAGAAGCAAGGCCCCTATCGCGCGATGAAACCGGGCCTGCGCTTCGCGAAGACACCCGTCTCGATCCGTCGCGACCCGCCAGAGCTTGGCCGCCACACCGACGAAGTGCTGAAAGAGTTCGATGCCAACGACTAAAACCGCGAAGAAGGCTGCGCCGAAGAAAGCGGCGGCCAAGGCTACCACCACGCCAAAGCCGCACCGCATCTACGCGATGAGCGTCGCGAGCGTGTACGTCCACTACATCACGAAGGCCGAGAAGAAGGGCCGCACCAAAGCGGAGGTCGATGAAGTCACCCGCTGGCTGACGGGCTACACGCAGAAGGCGCTCGACGCGCACCTCGCGAAGAAAACGACGTTCGAGGACTTCTTCGCCAAGGCGCCCAAACTCAATCCCAATCGCGCCGAGATCAAGGGCGTGATCTGCGGCGTGCGCATCGAAGAAATCGAAGAGCCGCTGATGCGCGAACTGCGTTACCTCGACAAGCTCGTCGACGAGCTCGCCAAGGGCAGGCCGATGGAGAAAATCCTGCGCGCGCCCGCCTCTGCCGCCGAACCCGCCGGCGCCAAGCGTGCACGCCGATAGCGCTGTCCAGCGCGCGCCTCTCGGCGAAATCGCAGCGTATCTCGCGATCGCGTTCGCGATTACGTGGGGCCTTGCATCCTACGCAATCTTCGCGCCCGAACACTTTGCGCGCACGCTTGGCCCGCTGACCTCTTCCTCGCCGGTGTTCTATCTCGCGGTCTGGGCGCCGAACATAGCGGCTGTGATCGTTACGGCGCTGCAGGGCGGCTGGCCCGCGCTACGCGATCTCCTCGCACGCTTGCTCCGGTGGCGTGCGCCGCTCTGGGTGTGGCTGGCCGCAATCTTCTTCTACCCAGCCCTCATGCTGCTCGCGAACGGCGCCGAAGTCGCGCAAGGCGGCGCGCCGATCAGCCTGACAGCATGGGGCGCCGCGGCGCTGAACGTGTTCAGCCTCTCAGCGCTCCTGCTTGGCCCGCTTGGCGAGGAACTCGGCTGGCGTGGCTTCCTGTTGCCGCGCGTGCTGACGCATGTGAACGCGGCGTGGGCGTCGCTGATCGTGGGGGCGATCTGGATGCTCTGGCACGTGCCCGCGTTTCTGATCTCGACGACGCCGCAAGCGCAGATGGCGTTCCCCGTCTTCATGGTCGGCGGCGTGATGCTGTCGGTGTTCGTCACCTGGGTGTTCGTCAACGCGCGCCAGAGCGTGCTGATCGCCGGCATCGTGCCGCACGCCGTTATTAACGCGTGCAGCGGGGCGTTCGAGACGATGACGTGGACACATACGGCCGCGCTCATCGCCGGTGCGGCCGTCGTGCTGCTGGTGTTCGGAACGAACTTACGGCGCGAAGCGCGCTAGCTCTTCGGCGCGATCTTATCCTGCGTCTTCGTCTCGAAGTCGCTGGAATCGTGCCGCTCATGCAGCTGACTTGCCGGATCGCCGAACGCGCGGTTGACCATGCGGCCGCGCTTCACCGCGGGGCGCTCGGCGATGTGGTCGGTCCAGCGGATCAGGTTCTTGTATTCATGCACGGCGAGGAATTCGCCGCCCTCATACAAGAGCCCCTTCGCCATCGAGCCGTACCACGGCCAAATCGCCATATCGGCGATCGTGTACTGATCGCCGGCCATATATTCGTTGTTCGCGAGATGCTGATCGAGCACGTCGAGTTGGCGCTTCGTTTCCATCGCATAGCGGTCGATCGCGTATTCGATCTTTTGCGGCGCGTAGGCGTAGAAGTGCCCGAAGCCGCCGCCGAGGAACGGCGCAGAGCCCATCTGCCACATTAGCCACGACAGCGTTTCCGCGCGCGCCTTCCCGCTCGCCGGCAGGAACGCGCCGCCGAATTTCTCGGCGAGGTGAATGAGGATCGCGCCTGATTCAAACACGCGGATCGGCTCGGGCCCGCTGCGATCCACCAGCGCCGGGATTTTCGAGTTCGGGTTCGCCGCGACGAAGCCGCTGGAAAACTGCGTGCCGTTGATCGGGATCAGCCACGCATCGTACTCGGCGCCTTTATGGCCCGCCGCGAGCAATTCCTCGAACATCACCGTGACTTTGACGCCGTTGGGAGTCGCCAGCGAGTAGAGCTGGAAGGGATGCTTCCCTACCGGAAGCTCTTTCTCATGCGTCGCGCCCGCGATTGGCCGGTTGATCGCAGCAAAGCGCCCGCCCGCCTCCTTGTTCCAAACCCAAACCTTCGGCGGGACGTAATCTTCGGCCATGTGGGCGCTCCTCGGCGCTGATACGTGAATGATTGGAACGTAGGAACGCTGGCGCGGCCGCGCCAGTTACGCCGCGACTTTTCCGGCTGCGCGCTCGTTGATGGCCTCGCGCCAGCGCCGCAGGTTCGGCAGATCGTCACCCGGGCGCCACTTCATCAACTTGGCAAAATCCACGCCGCACGCAGCCGTGATGTCGACGATGGTGAAGCGCGGCCCCGCGATCCATTCCCGGTTCGCGAGTTCGCGATCGAGAAAGCGCCCGAGCGCCATCGCCTGGTTCTGGTTGAACTCAGCGACGGCGGGCGTCTGGTTTTTCTCGACCGCCGCGAGCGCGGGATGGCTGTGGCGCACCCAGTACATCAGCGGCAGCATGAACAAGAGCTCGACGCGGCGATCCCATTGCTCGATCTCCGCGCGCTCATACGCATCGCGGCCCATCAAGTTTGGCTCGGGATAGAGCGACTCGAGATAGCCGCAGATCGCGCGGCTCTCGGTGAGGCAGCGCCCGTCATCAAGCTCCAGTGCGGGCGCCTGCGCGAGCGGGCTCTTGGCGCGATATTCCGCGCTGCGCTGCTCGCCCTTATCGAGCGCGACGTTCACGACCTCGATGTCGGTGATGCCCTTCTCGGCGAGAAACATCGTCACGCGCCGCGGATTGGGCGCATAGGCAGCGCTGTAGAGCTTCATTCGAGCCTCCAATTATGGAGGCATGTATATACAAGCGTCTGCCGCGCGCCAGAAATTCTTGTTCGCCTAGCGCCCGAACAAGCCCGCCGGCAGGCTCGCCACGACAGCCGCCGCCATCAGCGTCGCCATGAAGCCCGGCAGCAGCGCTTTCCATGCGAGCGCGAGAATTTCGCCGCGCCGCTCCGGCATCAGCACCGTCATCCCGCCCGTCATGATCCCGATCGACGCGACATTGGCGAAGCCGCAGATTGCATACGTCATGATCATGCGCGTGCGCTCGCTGATCACATCGGCCGGAAGTGCGCCCAATTCGATGAACGCGATGAACTCGGTGAGAAAGAGCTTGGTGCCGAGCAGCGATCCCGCGGCCTGTGCTTCGCCCCACGGAATGCCGATGATCCACGCCACGGGCGCGAACACGTAGCCGAAAATCACCTGCAGTGTCGCGCGCGCGGGATCGATATCGAGGTGCGGCGGCAGCATCGGGTTGAGCACCGTCGCAAGCGGCGAAACGACCAGCGGCAGCAGCCCGTTCACGATCCAGACGAAGGCCACGAACACGATCAGGAACGCCGCGACGTTGACGGCGACCATTACGCCGTCCTGAACGCCACGCGTGATCGCGTCCATCGAACTCTGATATTTGAGCTCGGCGCCGTAATCCATCGCCTCGCCGCGTCCCTCTTCAGGGACGATGATGCGCGCGAGCAAAATACCCGCCGGCGCCGAGATGATCGACGCAACGAGCACGTGGCCCGCCGCGTTCGTCAGCACCGGGCCGAGCATCAGCGCGTACGCCACCATCGTCGAGCCCGCGACGGTCGCGAGGCCGACCACCATCATCAGGAAGAGCTCTGAGCGCGTGAGCTTATCGAGGTAGGCGCGGATCACGATCGGGCTTTCGACCATGCCCATGAAGATGTTTGCCGCCACCGCGAGTGCCGAGGCGCCGCCAAGGTTCATCGTCTTCTCGAACACGAAGCCGAAGCCCTGCGTGATCCACTTTAGGATTTTCCAGTGCCACAGCAGCGCCGAAAGCGCAGAGATCACGAGGATCAGCGGCAGCACGCGAAAGCCAAACAAGAACGGGGCGCCCGCATCGGCGGGCTGGGACGTATACGGCTGATCGCCGCCGCCGAGATAGCCGAAAACAAACTGCGTGCCCTTGTCGGTCGCGGCCGCGAGGCCATCGACGGCCGCCGTGATCCCCGTCAGCACCGATTGCGAATTGGGGATCGCAAAGAGCGCGAGCACGAGCCCCGCCTGCACGAAGAGCGCGCCGAGCAGCAGGAAGAACGGGAACTTGCGCTTATTCTCGGAGACGAGCCACGCGATCAGCACGATCAGCGCAACGCCCAACAGCCCGCGCGCATTTTCCAGCGAATAGAACAAGCCCGATCCCCTCAGTCCCACGCAACGCTAGTGCATGTGCGCGCCAGCGCAAACGGCCTACTGCGGCACATCGTAGAGTGACGCATCGCCGTCGGCTGCGGCCGCGAGCAGGCGCGTCCCGTCCGGCGTGAACGCCAGATAGCGCGCGCCGCCTGGAACCTCCGCACGCGCAATCACGGCCCCGGCCTGCAAATCCCAAACGTAAATGCGCCGTTCATCGAGCGCGACTGCGGCGCGCCGCCCATTGCGCGACAAAGCGAACGCGGAGTTTCTGCCGCCGCCGTCGGGGACCTGCAGCACGGTTTCCGCGCGCCAGCCCTCCGCCGGGCCGATGTAGAGCCGCTCGTATGTGGCGGCGACGATGCTGCGCCCGTCCGGCAGAAAGGCCGCGCGCACCGGCGATGTGCCGCTCACCGGCAGCCGCGCGGGCGCATCGGGCGAGCCGACGTTGAGCAGATAGAACCATCCCGCCGAGCCGCCGATCAGGAGCCGCCTGCCCGCCGCATCGAACGCAAGCGATGTCGCGATATCGCCGTCGGGCAGAGGAACGAAAGAGCCGTCAGGACGCGTCACGCGCCCATCGGCGTCGGCCATCGCCACCCAGTCGCTGTTCGGCGCCTTGGTGGCCGTGATGATGTCGCCCTCAAACGTTCCGGGCGGCTGCGTCGCGCCTTCACGCGCAACAGTCGCGAACGATCCCGCGCCAAACGCCCCCACCGTATCGTTGTTCACCCATACCAGCGCGGAGACGCTTCCCGTCACGACGTTGAGGTGCGGATCCCCGAGCGGCAGGGCGTTGCTCGCATCGTAGAAGCGCACAGAGCCGACAGCGTCTCCGGTCGCCACGTAACGCCCATCCGGCGAGATCGCCGCCGTCATCACGCCGCCTTCGGCGCCGCGAAACGACATTGCGGCGCCAAGCGCACCGGCGCCGCCTTCGCCTTGCGCGCCGGTCGCGCCAGCAACCGTGCCACCGGGCGAAATGACGCCGCGCAAGACACCGCTATTCCAAACCGCTGCGCCCGCCGCGACCAGCACGAGCAACACCGCAACACCAATCAACGCGCCCGGCGATGATTTGCGCGGCGGCTTGTTGCCTTGCGGGATCGCGCGCGCCGGACGCTTCGCATTCGCCGCGACGTGCTCGACCAGCCGGCGCCATTCTTCGTTCGTGCGATCGCCAACCCAGCCGCAGAGGTCCGCCGTTTGCGTCATCGTGAACCCGACGGGGGGATCGACGGCGTCGATGCGCGCGGGCACGAGCGCGCCCTTGCGTTTGCCGAGCGTCGCTTCTTCCTGCACCCACTCCGAACCAACGGACTGCGCGGACCAAACCGGCAGCACTGTGCTCGCTGCTTCCAGTTCGCGGCGGATGGAGACGGCGTAGCTTTCGCCGAGCGGGATTTCCGGATCCCACCAAACGGAAAAGCCTTCTTCCTCAAGCGCCTTCGCGATCGGCGCCACGCGCGCTTTGTCCTCGCGCTTGTAGGAGATGAACACGTCAGCCATGCAGGTCCCCGCAC
>CAZXNY010000130.1:0-7575 GCA_964642205.1 uncultured Caulobacteraceae bacterium | reverse complement strand
CGCTCTGGCTGCTCGAAGAAATCAAACCGCGCCGCCTCGGCGACCACGCTTATCTGCTGAAGCCCGCGCATCGCGTGGCGATGCAGTTGGTGCTCGACAGTTCTTAACCCCTCCCACTTGGGGGAGGGGCAGGGGTGGGGGGCCATCAATGGCCACCCGCTTTCAAGAAGAAACTCAAACGATCAACGCGCCGCAGCGCGAATGCTTCCGCACGTCTTGCGCCGTAGCAGCAGCTCAACGCCCCCCACCCCTGCCCCTCCCCCAAGTGGGAGGGGGCGCGCGCCTTAACGCGCGCGCGACGCAGCGCTTGGGCGGCGCTCGCCGTTTTCGGCGACATAGACCGGCGGCGCGGGGCGGCGGGGCGCCATCAGATAGGGCGGCGCATCGGCGGGCGCTTCGAGGCCCTCGGCCGAAATCGAAACGATGCGGCCTTCGCCGTCGCGCTCGACATCGCGCACGGAACCCATGCGCGCGCCGGTTTGCTCGTCGCGGATTTCCATGCGCTCGGCGGCGGGCTCGGCGCGGCGCTCTTGTGCGAACGCGGCTGGGGCGGCGGTCAGGCAAAGGGCGAGAGCGAAAGCGGCGGTGCGGAACATGGTAAATCCCCGTCGGGGCCCCGTTTCAAGTTTCAGATGCGGCGAAAACGTGCGTTGAGCCCAAGCTGTTCCGAACCGCCGTTCGCCCCCATGACGCAGGTCACAGCTGACGCGGCTGGCGGCACTTGTTCCGGGGCGCGCGGCGGGCGATATGAGGCGCGCAGACAGGCGGCGGACGGTCGTCCCGCCAACCCGGTCAGGTCCGGAAGGAAGCAGCCGCAACGGGGTTAGGTCGGGTCGCCGTCCTGTCTGTACCTCTCCCAGAAGACGAACCGACAAGCGCGCGCGACCAGCTACAAAGCCGGCGCGACGAGCGGTGTTGCCCGCGCGGCGAACGCGCCCGCATTCTGGCGCACACATAAGAAACACGCTGAAGGTTCGAACAAATGGGCATGGTGCGGATCGCGTTGGCGCTCGCGGTGGTGCTCTCGCACATGCCGATGGCGACGACGAAAATCATCGGCGGCGGACTCGCCGTGCAATGCTTCTTCATCGTGTCCGGCTTCTACATGGCCGTGATCCTGCGCGAAAAATATCGCGACCTTGGCCTCTTCTACTCGAACCGCTTGCTGCGGCTTTATCCGACCTACGCGGTGATGTGCGCCGTGAGCGCGATCGCGCTCTTCGCGTTCGGCGTCAGCGGGACCGCAACGCGCGAATTGATGGCGACGGCGTACGCCAACCCACAAACCGCGATCGCGCTGATCGCTTCGCACATCACGATGCTCGGCCAAGAATTGCTGTTCTGGTTCACGCTCGACCCAAACGGCGCGCTCGTGCTCGACGCGACGGGCGCCGTGCCAACGGAAACTGTCTCGCTGGCCTGGCAGGGCCTCCTGATCCCGCAATCGTGGTCGCTCTCGATGGAGCTGTTGTTCTACGCCATGGCGCCGTTCCTCGCGCGGCTCGGCTGGCGTGCGCTGCTTGGCGTGCTCGCGCTCGGCATTGCGATCCGGTTTTCCGGCTATCTGCTCGATGTGAACTACCCGCTCTGGCAGGGCCGCTTCTTCCCCGCGGCGCTCTTTCTGTTCGTGCTGGGCATGCTCGCCGAACGCGTGCTGCCGCTGGCGGCAAGGCTCCCGCGTTGGATCGGCTTCGCGCTTGCGCCGGTTGTGCTCATCTTGCTCGCCGCATGGCCGCTGCTGCCGGTGACCGGCGAACCATCTCGCTGGCTCGCCTACGCGCTGATCGCAGCGACTGCGCCTTTCCTCTTCCACGCCTTCGCGACCGTGAAGCTCGACCGGTGGATCGGCGAACTCAGCTACCCGATGTATCTGTCGCACATTCTCATCGTGGCGATCATGCTGACCTGGGCGCCCGCCATTGCGCCGTGGGCGACGGTGGCGCTCACGCTCGCGCTCGCCTTCGCCGCGGCCGCCGCGCTCTACATTCTGATCGATCGCCCCGTCGATCGCTGGCGCCAAGCGCGGCTCGCGCGCGCAAAGCAAACACCGCAGCCGGCGGGCGAACCGGCTGCGGCGTAAGCCTACTCTGCGGCGACAGCGGCAGGGACCGCGCGGCGCGCGAGCGTGCGCGCCCACGGGCTCTCGGGCTTGTGCGCCAGCCGCTCCGCCGCCAGAGCCTCGGCCGCGCCCGTCACGCCGCCGCGAATCGCGGCGTGCAGCGCGGTGAGCGAGAGCACGTCGCGCTGCGCATGCGAGCCGCCAAACCGCTGCGCCATCGGGCGCGCCGCGAGCACATGATCGACGCACGCGGCGTTGCGGCCTTCGGCAAAGGCGATGAAGCCTTCGACCACAGGCAAGCCGACCTGCCGCGTCATCGCGCCATTGTCGCTCGCCTCTTCCGCGACGCGGCGCATCACGGCGCGCACGCGATACGCATCGTTGATGCGCCCTGCGCCGAGGAACGCCATCACGGCGTGGAGATCGTTGAAAGCGTAGAAGCCGTCATCGATCGTGCGCGTCCACATATCCGCCACCGGCGCGAACCGGCTGCCGACATCGGCGCCCTCCAGCATCAACCGCCACAACATCGCCGACGCATCGACCCATTGCAACAGCACGGGCGTCGCTGGATCGGGGCAGACCTTCGCGTCGTAAAGATCGAGCGCGGCTTGGTGTTCGCCGCGATCGAGGTGCAGCAACGCAAGGTGCCACCAATTGTGAAACGCGAGGCCGCCATCGGCCCAGCCGCGCGCGGTCTCCTTGAGCCACGGCATGCCGCTCTCCGTATCGCCGCGCATCTCGTAAACGTGCGCGACCGAGTGCGCCGCCCATGCATCGCGCGGCTCGAGCGCGACGGCTTCGCGGCCCATATCCTCGGCGCGCGCATAGTCGCCGCACTCTTCCGTGCCGAACGCGGCCATGCCGAGCAGCGCGTGGCGGCCTTCGTCGCCGCGCCCATATGCGCGCAGCGCCTGCACAGACCAATCGCGCAATTCGTGCTGCCAGCCGAGGTAGAAGCACCCAAGGTGCGCGGACTGCACGGCGAAGAGATCGCGCGGGCATTCTTGCGCGATGCGCGCGTAACGCACCGTGCCTTCGGCGTAACGGCCCTCCGCCCAGTCTTGCGCGGCGGCGAGCAGCGCGCGGGCGCGGTCATCGCCGGCGCGGGCGTTCATCCCGGCGCGCAGCGAACGTTCGGCTTCTTCGAGATAGGCTTTGTCCGCCTGCTGCACGAGCACGCCCGCGCGCACGGCCCACGCCATCATGAAGTCCGGGTCGTGCGCGAGCGCCGCATCGAGCGAGGCGATCGGATCGCCCTGATAGATGCGCAATTGCTCGTAGGCTTGATCGAGGTTGTCAGCCGCCTCGTGCGAGGTTGTGGCCAAGGCATTGCCGTAGCGATCGTACAACATGGGATGCTCCAGCGCCCGGCGGGCGCAAATACGGACAAAGTCCGCGCAAATAGGGTCAGGTTCGGGAGGAGACTTCCGCGTTCAAGCACAAGCTTCAAGCGGTGATTTCGTTCAGCGGCAACGCGCTTACGAGCACCAGCAGCGGAACGAGGGTGGCGAGAAAATACGCCATGAGTTTGGTCCTTCGGTTTCTTCTTCTTCAAATCGCGCCGGCGATTGCTCGCCATCGTGGCTAATTCTCTAGGCGGGGCGGCGCGTCCGAGATAGAAGACCGATGGTGCGGTGCGATGCGGAATGTTTTTCCGAGCAATTCCGTGCTGTTACAGACGTCACGCACATCTCAGCCGCAAAGCCGCCAGAAAGCGGCTCGGCAATCTGGACTCTCGGTACGGTTTCGAAAATGACCACCGCATCACCAAGCATCGGCCGCGGCGCGCAAACGCGCGAACGCATTCTGGAGGCGGCGCAATCGGCCGTACTCCGCAAAGGATTCGTCGCTGCCGGGCTCGATGAAATCATCGCGGCCGCGGGCGTGACGCGCAGCGGCTTCTTCTACCACTTCCGCGATAAGCACGAGCTCGCGAAGGCCCTGCTCGACCGTTACGTTGCGCACGACCAGGTACTGCTCGACGATCTGTTTGCGCGCGTCGATGCGCTGATCGACGATCCGCTCTACGCCTATCTCGCGTTCCTGAAGATGTTTTCGGAGGTGATGGCCGATCTGCCCGATCGCCATCCGGGCTGCCTGGTCGCCGCCTATTGCTATCAGGACCAGATTCACAGCCGCGACATCCGCGCGCGTTCTGCCGAGGCGATGCTCCTGTGGCGCGTGCGCTTCCGTGCGCGGCTCGACGCCATCGCCGCGAAGTATCCGCCGCGCGTGCCCGTCGATCTCAACGCGCTCGCGGATATGACGATCACGCTCGTCGAAGGCGGGATTCTTCTGGACAAGGGCCGGCAAGAACAAGGCGGACTCACCAAGCAAGTGCTGATGCTGCGCGAGATCGTTCGCACCATTTTCGAACCGGCGGCGGCGGCGGCATGAGCGAGGCAAACACAAAAACGCTGAGCCGCGGTGAGCGCACGCGCGAGACGCTGCTCGATCTCGCGCAATCGGCGATCCTTGAGAAAGGCTACGCCGCAACGTCGATCGAGGAATTGATCGCGGCGGCCAATCTCACCAAGAGCGGCTTCTTCCACCACTTCCCGGAGAAGGTCGATCTCGGCAAAGCACTGCTGCGCCGGGACAACGGCATCATCGCGAACGCATTCGCGCGCATCTTTGAAGACGCGGACGCCGCGCATGACGATCCGCTCGAGGCGTTGTGCGCCGGGTTGCTCGCCTACAGCGAAGCATCGGTCGTTTCGATCACGCCGCGGCCCGGGTGCCTCGCCGCCGCGTTCTCGTACCAGGACTCGATGTTCGACGATGAAGTGCGCGCGCTGATCGTCGAGAGCTACGACATGCGCCGCCAGCAAATCCGGCTGCGCCTTGAGCGCGTGGCCGCGAGCCGCCCGCCGCGCACGCCCGTCGATCTCGATACGCTGGCCGATACGGCCATCGCGGTCGTCCAAGGCGGGATCGTGGTCGATCGGATCCGGGAGAACGAAGCCGTCGTCGCCCAGCAGATGGCGATCTTCATCGGGTTTCTGCGGGCCTTCTTTCGGGGTTGACGCGCGGCTCTTTGTACGCTTTTTGTTCTCCTGACGCATCCAGGAGCAGAAGCCATGAGCGTGCGTGAGACCGCCCAAAAATTCGCTGACGCCTGCAAGGCTGGGAAGTTCGAGGACGCCGAGGCCATGTGGGCCGAGGATGTCGCCAGTTTCGAGGACATGGAGGGCCCCATGCGCGAGATGCGCGGCAGGCAGGCTGTTCACGAAAAGGGCGTCTGGTGGTTCGAGAATCACACGATTCATAAGAGCGAGACGGAGGGCCCGTTCGTGCACGGCGATCAGTTCGCGCTGATCTTCCGTATGGACATCACCCGCAAGTCCGACGGCGAGCGGATCAAGATGGAGGAAGGCGGCCTCTACACCGTGAAGAACGGCAAGATCGCCGAAGAGCGCTTCTTCTACGCTTGAGGCTGCTCACAGCCGCTAGAGTCGCGAAGGCGGACTCCTGCCGCTATATCTGGGGCCAATGAGCGACTCCCCCGGCCTGTTCGGAGACGACCTCCCCGCCGCCGGCGGCGGATATCTCGTGCTCGCGCGGAAGTATCGCCCGCGCACCTTCGCCGACATGATCGGCCAGGAAGCGATGGTGCGCACCATCGCCAACTCGTTCGCGATGAACCGCGTACCCCACGCCTACATGCTGACGGGCGTGCGGGGCGTCGGCAAAACCACGACAGCCCGCCTCCTCGCGCGCGCCCTCAACTATCAGAGCGACAGCGTGAACGCGCCGACGATCAAGCTCGATCCGCCGGGCGTGCACTGCCAGTCGATCATGGAGAGCCGCCATCCCGACGTGTTCGAGATGGACGCGGCCTCGCGCACCGGCATCAACGACATCCGCGAAATTCTGGACTCGGTCCGCTACGCGCCGGTGATGGCGCGGACGAAGATCTACATCATCGACGAAGTCCACATGCTCTCGACGGCCGCGTTCAACGGCCTTCTGAAGACGCTCGAAGAGCCGCCGCCGCATGTGAAGTTCATTTTCGCGACGACGGAAATCCGCAAGGTGCCGGTGACGGTGCTGTCCCGCTGCCAGCGCTTCGATCTGAAGCGCATCGATAGCGAGCGGCTCGCCGCGCATCTCGGCGCGATCTCGGCCAAGGAAGGCGTCAAGGTCGAGGAAGATGGGCTCGCGCTGATTGCGCGCGCGGCCGAAGGTTCGGCGCGCGACGCGCTCTCGCTGCTCGATCAGGCGCTCGTGCAAAAGCCCGGCGAAGCCGTGACGGCGGCGGACGTGCGCGAGATGCTCGGGCTCGCCGATCGCGGACGCGTGCTCGATTTGATGGAAGCGATCGCGCGCAGCGACGCGGCGGCGGCGCTGACCGAAGTGCGCAGCCAGTACGACAGCGGCGCCGATCCCGCGCTGATGCTGCGCGACCTCCTCGAGATTTCGCACGAGGCGGCGCGCGCGCAAGCGCTCGGCGCCGAAGCCAAGATCGTCGGCGGCAAGGATTGGGAGGCGCGCATCCGCGCGCTGGGCGCATCGCTCAGCGCCGCGCAGCTTTCGCGCCTTTGGCAGATGCTGCTGCGCGCGCTTGAAGAAGCACAGAAGGCCCCCGATCCGATCGCGGCCGCGGAAATGGCGATGGTGCGCTTGTGCGCCGCGCAGCAATTGCCGCCGCCCGAAGAAGCCGCGCGCCTGTTGCGTGAAGGGGCCGGCGCGAGCGCAGGCTCAGCCGCGCGTGCGCCGTCCGGCGGCGGGCCTTCACCGGGCGCAACGATCAACCAAGCGCCCGAGCCACATGGCCCTCAGCTCAATTCGTTTGAAGACGTCGTCGCGCTCGTGGCCGCTACGCGCGACATCGATCTGGAAGTATCGCTTGAAAAATACGTGCGCCTGACGCGTTTCAAGCCGGGCGAGATCGTGTTTCAGGCGGTTTCCGGCATGCCGGAGGATTTGCCGCGGCGGCTCATCCTCGCGATCCGCGAAGCGACGGGCGAAACCTGGACCGTGCGCCCCGATGGCTCCGCCGGCGTCGAAAGCCTGTTGGAGCGCCGAAAGAAGGAAGAGCAGCGCGCGCGCGATGAATTGGCGCGGCATCCGTTTGTCGCCGAGGCGTTGAAGTCGTTTCCCGGCGCGCAGATCATTGGCGTGAAGGACGCGCAAGAGCCGCGCCCCGCCGCCGAGGTCACGCCCCTGCCGAAGAAGAAGGCCGAGTGATGAAAGATATTTCGCAGATCATGCGTCAGGCGCAGGCCATGCAGGCCAAGATCGCCGAGGCGCAAAAGAAACTCGAAGCGATGGAAGTGGAAGGCTCCTCCGGCGGCGGCATGGTGAAGGTGCGCCTTTCGGGAAAGACCGCGCTGCTCGGCGTGTCGATCGATCCTTCGTTGCTGAAGCCTGAAGAAGCCGAGATCGTGGAAGATCTCGTGAAGGCCGCGCACGACGATGCGCGCCGCAAACTCGAAGAAGCACAGAACGAAGAAATGAAGGGCATCGGCAGCGGCATGGGCATGCTGCCTGGTTTCAAGCTGCCGTTCTAA
>CAZXNY010000129.1:2187-7642 GCA_964642205.1 uncultured Caulobacteraceae bacterium | reverse complement strand
CGTGATCATCACATCGTGCACGTGGCTCTCACGAAGCCCCGCCGCGCTGATCTTCACGAACCGCGCCTTCTCACGAAACTCCGAAAGGTTCGCCGCGCCAGCATAGCCCATCGCCGCACGCAACCCTCCGACGAGTTGGTGCAGAATGTTCGCGACCGGGCCCTTGAACGGCACGCGGCCTTCGATGCCTTCGGGCACCAGCTTCATCTGATCGGTGACTTCCTTTTGGAAGTAGCGGTCGGCCGAGCCGCGCGCCATCGCGCCGAGCGAGCCCATGCCGCGATAGCTCTTATACGAGCGGCCTTGATAGAGGATCACCTCGCCCGGCGCTTCTTCCGAACCCGCGAGCAGCGAGCCGATCATCGCGACTTCCGCGCCTGCCGCAAGCGCCTTGGCGAGATCGCCAGAATATTTGATGCCACCGTCTGCAATCACCGGCACATCGGCTTTCCGCGCAGCTTCCACCGCATCCATGATCGCCGTGAGTTGCGGCACGCCAACGCCGGCCACGATCCGCGTCGTGCAAATCGAACCTGGCCCGATGCCGACCTTGATCGAATCGGCTCCCGCATCGATCAGCGCCTGCGCGCCGTCGCGCGTTGCGACATTGCCGGCGACGACTTGTACGCGGTTCGAATGCCGCTTCACGCGGCGCACTGCGTCCAAGACGCCTTGCGAATGACCGTGCGCCGTATCGATCACGAGCACGTCGACGCCCGCTTCGATCAGCGCGAGCGACCGTTCAAAGCCCGCATCGCCAATCGTCGACGCAGCGCCGACCAGCAGACGCCCACGATCGTCCTTCGCGGCGTTCGGAAAAGCCTGCGCCTTGTCGAAGTCCTTCACCGTGACGAGGCCGACGCAATTGTATTCGCCATCGACGACGATCACGCGCTCGATACGATGCTTGTGCAGCAAGCGCCGCGCTTCATCCTGATCGACGCCTTCACGGACCGTGACGAGTTTCTTCGTCATCAAATCGGCAACGCGCTCGCCCGGTTCGGCAAAGCGCATGTCGCGATTGGTGAGAATGCCAACGAGCTTCTTCGACCCCGGCTCAACGACCGGAAAACCGCTTACCTTGATGCGGTTCTTCAACTCGAGCACTTGGCCGATGGTTTGATCGGCGGTGATCGTCACCGGATCGATCACCATGCCGCTCTCGAACTTCTTGACCATCTTCACCGCGTCGGCCTGCTCGGCCAATTCGAGATTGCGGTGAATGACGCCAAGCCCACCGGCCTGCGCCACCGCGATCGCGAGCGGCGCTTCGGTGACCGTATCCATCGCGGCCGAAATGAGCGGGATATTGAGAGAGACCGAGCGGGTCAGCCGCGTGCGCGTATCGGCGTCGGCTGGCAAAACCTCGGACGCGCCCGGCTCGAGGAGCACATCGTCAAAGGTCAGAGCTTCACGGATTTCCATTGACGGGTCGTAGAGATTCGGACGCTTCGGCGCAAGAGCGGCGCTCTGCCGCTCCCTCCAAGCGTGCACGGGCGGCGCTACTTTCGCCCGGTCGCGACGACGTAAATCTCCACGCTCTCGGCGCGGCTCGCCTTTGGCTTGGCGTGGCTCACCTTCGTGAAGTTCTGCTTCAACTCAGCGAGCAGCGCGCCGTCGAGCCCGCCTTGAAACGCCTTCGTCACGAACGCGCCGCCGGGTGCGAGGTGATCGAGCGCAAACTGCGCCGCCGCCTCGGCAAGCGCGCCGGTGCGAATCTGATCGGTGCGCGCATGGCCCGTCGTGTTGGCGGCCATGTCGGCGAGCACCAGCGTTGGCGGCCCATCGAGCGCTTCCACCACCTGGGCGGCGATGGCTTCGTCCGTGATGTCGCCTTCAATAATGGTGACGCCGCCGAGCGGCTCGATCGGCAGCAAATCAACGCCAACGATGTGTGTGGCGCCGCGCGCGAGCGCGACTTGCATCCAGCCGCCAGGCGCTGCGCCCAAATCGGCAATGCGAGCGCCCTTCTTGATGAGCCCGAATTGATCGTCGAGCTCGATCAGCTTGTACGCCGCGCGGGCGCGATAGCCGTCGGCCTGCGCGCGCTTCACATAGGGATCGTTGAGCTGGCGCTCCAACCACGCACGCGAGGAGGGCTTGGCGTCCCGCCGCGCTTTGACGTGCTCGACCAGCGAGCGCGGCGAGCCGCGTTCGTCCTTCTTCGGCCCTTTCCAGCGGCGTTTTTCGTCGTCCGTCATGACTGCGCCGCATGATGACGCGCGATCAACGTCATCAAAACACCCTCGCGCAGCCCGCGATCGGCGACGCGCAAACGCTCGACCGGCCACAGCTGGCACACCGCATCGAGAATGGCGCAGCCCGGCACGACGAGATCGGCGCGGTCTGGCCCAATGCACGGATGGCGCGCGCGGTCACGCGTGGACATGTCGCGCAATCTATCGGTCGCGGTGCGCACGTCTTCGCGCGCGAGCCACACGCCATCGACCTTCGAGCGCTGATAGCGCGGCAACTCGAGATGCACGCCCGCAAGGCTCGTGATCGTGCCCGACGTGCCGACGATGTGCGCGCGCCCGGCGGCGAACGACTCTTTGACGTGCTCGGGCGTTTCAATCGCGGCGATGCGCTCCGCGAGACGCGCGACCATCGCGTCGTACCAAGCGGCGCATTCTTGTGTGCCCACCTCTGGCTCGGCCGCCGCTTCAGCGAGCGTGACGACGCCGATGGGCGCGGACGACCACGCAAGGATTGGCGGCACGCCATCGTCGGCTGGCTTCGTGTCGACCCAGGAAAGCTCCGTCGAGCCGCCGCCGATATCGACGATCAACGCAGCCTCCGCTTCGGGATCGACGAGGCTCGCGCACCCGAGCACCGCGAGGCGCGCCTCGTCTTCCGGCGAGATGACCTCGAAATGCAGCCCCAGTTCGTCGGCGACGCGGTCCAGAAAGTCTGGCCCATTTTCCGCCTGCCGGCACGCCTGGGTAGCGATGCAGCCGACTGCAATCGGGCGGCGTTTGTCGATCTTCGCGGCGCAGGCGGCGAGCGCGCCCATCGTGCGCTCCATGGCCGCAGCCGAGAGCCGGCCGGTGGCCGAAAGGCCCTCCCCAAGGCGCACGATCTCGGAATAGCCGTCCACGACTTTAAAGCCGCCATCCGGGGCGGCTTCGGCCACCAGGTGGCGGCAATTGTTGGTGCCCAGGTCAAGCGCCGCAAAGGTTGGGCGCGTCCAGGGCGGCCGCCCGCCCCCGCCATGGCGGGACGGGCCGGCCCGTCTGAAACGTCTCATCGCGGCTCTAAAAGCAGCCCGCCCACGCCTCTCCACATTCGTGGAGCGGCCCGGAGGCTGCAATTTCCCTTCCCGCTGATGCTAGCAAGTCACGGCCCTCGCGTGAACTGGGCGTTAGCTTGCGACCCGTGGGGGCCCTTCCTACGTTATGTCCTGCGAGGACACGGAAGGAGAGCAGGAGGAGAAGATGCGGAAAGCGAAATTCTCCATCGGTCAGGTCGTAAAGCACCGGTTCTTGCCGTTCCGGGGCGTCATTTTCGACGTCGATCCGGAATTCAACAACACCGAGGAATGGTGGACGTCCATTCCCGAGCAAATCCGGCCGCGTAAGGATCAGCCGTTCTACCACCTGCTCGCCGAGAACACGGACAGCCACTACGTGGCGTACGTGTCCGAACAGAATTTGCTTTCGGACGCCGCCGGCGGCCCGGTCGAGCACCCGCAAGTCGATGCGCTCTTCGGCGATCTGGCGCGCGGCAAATACCAAGTGCACCCGCACACGCTGAATTAGGCCGCCACGGCGGCCTATCCCGGACGCGCATACATTGCGCGATCCGGGATCCAGCGCCGCCGCACTACGTCCGTTGAAACGGATAAAAATCGCTTCCAAGCGGCAGGACGCGCGTCAGCTCATCAAGGGCGGCGCGCGTTTCGTTAATCAGCGCCGGATCCGCGAGATCGGCCGGCGCAAACTCTTCGCGATAGTGCTTGCGCACCCACGCTTCGAGATCGCCAACCAACGCATCAGTGAGGAAGAAGCCCTGAGTCGCGGCAGCGCGCTCTACGGGCGTCAGCGCGATGCGCAAACGAAGGCACGCCGGCCCGCCGCCGTTGCGCATGCTTTCGCGCACTTCGACGTACTCCGCCGCGGCGATCTCGGTGCCCGGAAACGACGTGAGCGACGAGACGTAGCCGGCCGTGCGGTTGTTCTCTCGGGTTTCCGTGGGCGCGATCAGCGTGAGTTTGCTGGCGCCCGGCGGACGGACGAGCTGCGAATTGAAGAGGTAGGACGAGACCGCCTCGTCCAGCGGCACGTCAGCTTCAGCCACCTCGATGAACACAGGGTCGAACAAGCCCCTCGCGGCCGCGCGGATATCCGCGTAGGCGCCATCGCGATCCTCGAACGCGTGCTCGTGGTGGAAGACAACGCGCCCATGCGAGACGGCGACGACATCGTTGTGAAACGCGCCCGCTTCGATGGCGCGCGCGCTTTGGCGGATGAACACCGTGCGCTTGGGATCGAGCCCGTGTGCGCGCGCGATCGCTTCGCTGGCGGCGCGGCTTTGGCGGGCGGGGAAACCGGGGCGCTGCTCGCCCGCGTCGCGGCCGTAGACGAAGATTTCAACGCCCACGCCGCCGTTTTCCAGCCGCATGTGGTTGGCGGCGCCCTCATCCGCGAAATCGGCGTGCATCGGCAGCGGATCGTGGATCGCGAAGCGCGCTTCATCCGCGAAGATGCGCTGAAGGGCGCGCCGCGTCTGCGGCGCTTCCTGCGCGCGATGGAGCATCGTGGAGAGGTTTGCGGGCGTAATGTGGAGCCGGCGGTCGCCGCAATCGGCGCTTGGCGACACGGTCGCCGCGTTCGCGGCCCACATCGCGGAGGCGGAGATCGCCGCGCGCGCAAGGCGTGGTTCGCGCTGCACCGCCGCCTCCCAGACCGCGGTGTCGCTGCCGCGGAAACCACACTGGCGCAGGAACGCGATGTTCGGCCGCTCATGTGGCGGGAGCACGGCCTGCGGCGCGCCGAGCGCGGCAAGCCGGCGCATCTTGGCGATGCCTTGCAGTGCGGCGGCGCGCGGGCGTGAGACAGCGCCTTCGTTGCGCGTCGCGGCGAGATTGCCTTCGGAGAGCCCGGCGTAATTGTGCGTCGGCCCGACGAGGCCATCGAAATTCACTTCGATGGCGCCCGCGCTCATTGCGGCAAACCCGGCGCGGCCAGCGCGGCGGGCGTTTGCGCAATCTGCGAAGCGACGGGATAGGCCGCGTAATCCGCCGCGTAATACGCGCTGGGGCGCAGCGAACCGGAAAGTCCTGGCCCGCCGAACGGTAGCGCGCTCGAAGCGCCCGTCGTTGGGCGATTCCAGTTGAGCACGCCTGCCCGTAGCTCGCTCGAGACGCGCGCCCAGAGCCCCGCGTCGTCACTGATAAGCCCGCCCGCAAGCCCAAAGCGCGTTGCGTTCGCTTGCGCGATCGCTTCATCGACGGTGG
>CAZXNY010000129.1:0-2087 GCA_964642205.1 uncultured Caulobacteraceae bacterium | reverse complement strand
CAAGCGGCGCGCGCACGAACAACGCTGGCCGCTGGTGAGGAACGCGGAATGCGCGATGAGATTGGCGGCGGCGCTTGCGTCAGCGCCCGGCCACACGATCAGTGGATTGTTGCCGCCCATTTCGAGCGCGAGCACGATGTCCGGGCGGCCACCGAATTGGCGGTGTATCTGCGTGCCGGCATTGGCCGAGCCGGTGAACAACACGCCCGCTAGCTGCGGCGCCTCGAGCAACGCGGCGCCCACGTCGCGTGCGCCTTGCACAAGATTGAGCACACCTGCCGGCAAGCCCGCCGCTTCCCACGCATCGGCCATCAACGCGCCAACGGCGGGCGTCAATTCGCTCGGCTTGAACACGACAGTGTTGCCCGCGATCAGCGCGGGCACGATGTGGCCGTTCGGCAGGTGACCCGGAAAGTTGAACGGGCCGAACACCGCCATCACGCCATGCGGGCGATGCGCGAGCGTGGCGGCGCCAAACGGCTGATCGTCTCTACGGTCACCTGCACGCTCGGCCTGCGCGCGCACCGTGATCGCGATCTTGCCGGCCATCGCCGCGACTTCGCCGCGCGCGTCCCAACCGGCTTTGCCCATTTCGCGGCTGATCGTTTCGGCAAACTCGGCCGCGCGCGTTTCGACGATCTTCGCGAACCCTTGCGCGATGGCGATGCGCTTTTCGAGCGGCGTGCCGGCCCATGCCGGAAACGCCGCGTGCGCAGCGGCCATCGCGTCGCTCACGTCCTCCGCGCTTGCGCTCGCGCCACGCCAAACGGCCTCACCGGTTGCCGGATCGTGCGATGCGAACGCCTGCCCGCGCCCGCTCCGCCATTTGCCGCCAATGAAAAGATCAGGACGCATGTTCGATCCAGACCAGCGCCTCTGCGCCGCTCTCCAAACCGATCGCTTCGAGCGCGGCGGGATGCGCGAACGCCATGCCGTCCTCCACGCGCGCGACCGTCGGCGCACAGCGGAAGCCCTTCAGCTGCGGCGTCGCGATCAGCGCCCGGCGCACCTCGCCAAGCGCTTCGGTCGCGATCAGGGGCGCGCGGCGCGTTTCGCGCACGGTCCTTATCGCGTCGCGCGACACCGACAGCAACGGCCCGCCATCGAAGATGTCGACCACGTTGTCGAACCGGAAGCCTTCCCATTCGAGCAAGCGCCGCGCGCCGACGCCATCGGGGTGGCATTGCCCGATCACAGCGCGCGCTTCTTCCGGCAGCAGATCCACGTAGATCGGGTATTTCGGCATCAAGTCGAGGATGAACTGATTGTCCGTCGATGCGCTCAGCTGATCGGCTTCAGCGAACGACATCTTGAAAAAGTGGCGGCCGAGATTTTCCCAGAGCGGGGAGCGGCCCTCGGGCGTCACGACGCCGCGCAGTTCGGAGACAACGCGCTCATTGAAACGCTGCGGCGCGGCGGCCATCAGGAGATAGCGCGCTTGCGCGAGCATGCGGCCAATGCCGGTGGCGCGCATTTCTGGCCGCACGAACAGCGAGCCAACTTCGGTGCAGCCCGTGAACTCGTTCACAAGGATCAGCACGTCCATATCGAAGCGACGCTCAGCAGCGGCCGAGGCCTGCGCGACTTTGAGGACGCGAAAATTGAAGAACGGCGGCGAGGCGCCGATCGTGGCCTTTACGCCGACCGTGCCGGCGACGCGCGCGCCGCCGAGCTTTTCGAGCGTCAACAGATAGCGCTCATCGTGCGGCTTCTCGCACGGCTTGGCGAAGCTCTCTTCGGACTTTGCTATCTTACGAAGCAACGCCGCGTCATCGACCATGAAGCTGGTGAGACCGGGCCCCGCGAGTGTGCGCACATCGCGAAAGCCGTCGATGTCGTTCTCGTCGGCGGCGCGGATGATGAAATCGGGCGCGCTCATGTGCGCAGGCTCCGCGCATCGAACACGCCGCTCTCGAAGCCTGCAAGCAAGAGCAGCGAGAGCTTGGCGCGCTCGCCGAAGCTATCGATCAGCGCGAACTCCTGATCGCTGTGCAACTCGCCGCCACACGGCCCAAGCGTATCGATGTTCCAGCAGCCGGCCGCGGCGAGGTTGTTGCCTTCGCAGACGCCTCCCGTCGGCGCGAAGG
>CAZXNY010000128.1:0-7672 GCA_964642205.1 uncultured Caulobacteraceae bacterium | reverse complement strand
TGGAGTTGTAGAGGTAGACCACCCCGCCGCCTCCGGAGAGGCCCCCGCCCTGGCGCAACGTGCGGATGCGGTCGCGGCGGCCGGTCAGGATCTTGTGCGGGTAGGCCTGGTGGCCGACGTCCCAGAGGATTTTGTCGCGCGGCGTATCGAAGAGATAGTGCAGCGCAACCGTCAGTTCGACGACGCCGAGCCCGGCCCCGAGGTGCCCACCGGTTTGCGAGACGGCGTCGATCGTTTCGGCGCGCAGTTCATCGGCAAGCTGGCGAAGCTGGGTTTCGGGGAGCGCCCGAAGGTCGGCGGGCCAAGTGACTTGGTCGAGCAGAGGTGTGGCGGGCTTCATGCGCGCGCAGCGTTCCTTTTGGCCGTCCCCGCCTGGATCAGTAGCGCCGATCCAGCACGAAATCGACGACCTCTGACAATACCTTGCCCCTAGGGCCGAAGATTTGCAGGTGAGATTTCGCCTGTGCGGCCAGAAGGCGCACCCGCTCCTGGGTCTGCTCAACGCCCAGCAGGGTCACGAAATTGGCCTTGCCGGCGGCGGCGTCCTTGCCGGCCGCCTTGCCCATGATCTCGCTCTGGCCCTCCGCGTCGAGGAGATCATCGGCCATCTGGAACGCCAGCCCCACATCGTGCGCATAGCGCGTCAGGCACTGGCGCTGATCGTCCGAGGCGCAGCCGATGAGCGCGCCAGCTTCCACGGAATAACCGATCAACGCGCCGGTCTTCAGCCGGTTCATGCGCGTGACTTCGATGGGATCGAGTTCGCCGCCGGCCATATCGATCATCTGCCCAGCGACCATGCCTTGCGGGCCTGCGGCCTTCGCGAGCCCCATGAGCAGCATGCACCGCATTTGTGGATCGGGGTGGGTGGCGGGATCGGCCAGAAGCTCGAATGCGAACGTCAGCAGCGCATCGCCGGCGAGGATGGCGGTGGCTTCGTCGAACGCCTTATGCACCGTCGGAAGGCCGCGGCGCAGGTCGTCGTCATCCATCGCGGGCAGATCGTCGTGCACGAGCGAGTAGGTTTGCACGCACTCGATCGCGACAGCAGTGCGCAGCAGCGCCGTTTCGTCGGCATCGAAGAGACGCCCAGCCTCAAGCGTCAGAAACGGGCGCAGCCGTTTGCCCGGCGCGAGCGCGGCGTGCCGCATGGCGTGCATCAGGCGCGCTTCGGGCCCCTGCGCGCGTGGCAAGAGCGCGTCCAGCGCGACAGTGATGCGGTCGGCCGTTTCGGCCAGGCGGTCATCGAGAGCGGGCATCGCCCCGCGTTAGCAGGTGTCGGCGCTTTCTCAAACGCGCATGCGCCTCGTTACGTACGTCACGGCGGGCCGCCCGAGCGGACCGTACGGTCTCGCCATCGCAAGACGCGATGAGCCAAGACCGAGCCGGAGCCAAGACCATGACGACGACGATGCAAACCCGCCTGATGAGCCTTGTTATCGCCGCCCTGGCCTTCGTTCCGGTTGCGCTCGCGACCATGAACCAAGCCGCACAAATCGTCGCCTAAGCCCCAGGCGGCGTTTGACCGGCAAGGAGGGCGCGGCCTGGGGGCCGCGCCCTTTCGCGTTTAAGACCGCGGCGGACGCCCGTTGCGCAGCGCCGGGTACGGATTGATCGCTTCTCCGTTCCAGCGCCCCGGCGCGGTGCGCTGAATCTCGAAATGAAGATGCGGCGCGGTTGCGTTGCCGGTCGATCCAACAAATCCGATCAACTGCCCCTGCACCACCTTGTCGCCTTCGCGCAGGCGCTCCTCGTACCCTTGCAAATGATTGTACGCGTAGATCAGTTCACCGCGCGCATCGCGCAGATAGATCGAGAGGCCGCCGCGCGCGCTGCGCGTGAGTTTTTCGATGTGACCGGACACAGCCGCGCGCACGGGCGCGCCATGCGGCGCCATGATGTCGACGCCCTTATGGGTGCGCCCTTCGCCGCGCGCATCGCCCCACGTATCGACAAGGTCGCTGCGGTCGACGCCATCGACCGGGATGATCAGCGGCGCATCTCCGCGCCGCGCGATGCGCGCGGGCGCCGTGCTCAAGCTGACGACCGACACGTCACTCGGTTGCGGCCGCGTGGTGAGCGTCGCCACGCCCATCAGCGCCAAGACCGCGACGACGCCGAGCGCCGTTTTGACCTCAACGGCAAGGTTGGGCGAGGCGCGCTTTGTGCGCGGGCGCACGCGCGCAGCGGCGAGCGTCGTCAGCACGGGGCGGCCATCCGGATCATCTGCGCCTACCTAGTCAGCTTCGGGCTGCACGAAAATAGTGCGCCGCAGACGTCAAATCGGGGTCTTTCCGGTCCCGGGATCACCGCTGGGGCGTGAAGGCGTGCGCTGCCCCGCGCTCTTCCCTTCATGCCTCACTCCGGGCAAAGATGGACGGTATCGTAACATTGTCGGCTACCGAGCGCCGTCGATTGGAGCGGGGGAACGCATGGCGTCGGTCGTGATCATTCACGCAGCGGAAAACGCGCTGCCGGCGCGCGCGCTGGCGGACAAGCTGCGCGCGATGCGGCTGAACCCGGTTATCGAGTTGCCGCCCGGCGATGCGCTGCGCCAAGCGATCCAAGAATCCGTCGCCGCCGTCGCGCTCTGGTCGCCGAGTTCCGCTGAGCAACAATCCCTGCTGGATGAAGCGGCCCGCGCGGGCGGCAAGCTGATCAACGCCCGCATGCAAAACGCCGCCGCGCCCGCGCAATTCCGCGATGCGCCGACGATCGATCTCACCGGCTGGCGCGGCGAAGATACGTTCGCTGGCTGGCGCGCCCTCGCGGCCGAAGTCGCGAAGAAGGCTGGCGTGTCGGCGCCCGCGGCTGCCCCGCCGCCGCCCGCTCCCGCACCGGCGCCCGCCGCTGGTGGCGGGAGCTTCTTCAATCCGGGCGCTGCTGCGCCTCAACCCGCGCCGCCGCCACGCACGGCGCCAGTCGCTGTTGCGCCGCAGCCGTCCTACACGCCCGCGCCGCCGCGCGCGGCGCCGCCGGTTTACACCCCGCCGGCGGACTCAACGAGCTACGACGAGCCGCCGCCGAAGCGCGGGCCAAATCTCGCGGTGATCGGGATCGTGACGTTCCTCGTCGTCGCCGCGATCGGCGTCGGCGGATATTTCTTCTACGAGCGCATGCAAAATTCCTCAGCGGCGACAGCCGCGTGGGAAGAACTCGACAAGACCGATCCGGCCTCGCTGCGCGCGTTCCTCGAAGGCCCAAATGTCGGCGATTATCAGGAAGAAGCAGAAGCTGCGCTCGAAGGCCTCGAAGTCGAGCGTCTCAACGAAGCGCGCGCACGCGACACCATCGAGTCGCTCGAGGCGTTCTTGCGCGATTTCCCCGGCAGCCGGCACTCGCTTGAGATCAACGGCCGTATCGCCGAGCTGCGCTCGACCGCAGCGCCATTGCCCGCGATCGATCCTGTTACGGGATTGCCGATCGATCCGAATGCGCCTGCGACTGCTGGCGCAACCGGCGTTGAGCCGCTTCCGCCTGCCGCGCCCGCGCCGACACCTGCGCCGAGCGGTGCGGGTCCGGTTCCGCTGACGCCGCCGGAAGAAACCTTGCCGGACGGCGCGCTCAACACTCAGACGCAATAGCGGAACAAGCAGCGGGAACCGCCTCGCTGCTTTCCATAGGAAAATTCACGGAACCAATTGCGAGCGAAGGACGCTTGCACGTGCCGTGGGGGCGCAAAGCCTGAGAGTTCCTATGACCAAAACGACATATCTGTCGCGCGCCGCACTGATTGCTGGCGCTGCGCTCACGTTTTCGCTCGGCGCATGCGCGAGCAGCATGAATGACGATCCGCCCTCGATGTCGCTGACGCAATCGTCGAGCGCGCGCACGAGTTCTTCTTCCACGTCATCGACGGCGGCGCCGTCTGCATCCTCCTCGCGCACCGCAACGGCGGAAACATCGTCGAGCGACATGGCGCAGGCTGGGCCGGCGACGCCACCGGTTGAACCGGCAACGGCCGGCGCGGCTACCGGCGCGACCGCGGAATACACGGACACGCAATTGCGCGGCTTTATCGCGGCGAGCACCGCCATCCGCGCCGCGCAGCCTGCAGCGGGCACGCAGCCGACACCCGACCAAGTCGCGCAGATCCGCGCAGCGCTCGAAAGCAACGGTCTCGACCGCGACACCTACAACGCCATCGCGACGCGCATGCGGACCGACGCTGCGTTCAACACGCGCGTTGAATCGTTGCGCAACGCAAACGGCGGCGCGACGGCTTCATCGTCAACCACGGCGCCGTCTTCGACGACCACGCCATCAGCAGCGACACCGCGCACGAACTAGCGGTTAGCTGCGTCACGCAAAAATGCGCCCGCCAGGCTGGCGGGCGCATTCGTACTTCTAAGCTACGGCGGCGCTAGTAGAGCCGGCCGCCCTGCACTGCAGGGCGATCGACCGTAACGAGCACGACTTCGCCGTTGCGATCGGGGAAGCCAAGGCACAGCACCTCGCTCATGAACTTGCCGATCTGACGCGGTTCGAAATTCACCACCGCCGCAACGCGACGGCCGAGCAATTCGCCGAGATCGTAGTTCTTAGTGATCTGCGCCGATGATTTCTTGATCCCAACGGGATCGCCGAAATCGATCCACAGCTGGTAGGCAGCCTTCTTGGCCTCCTCGAACATCTGCGCCTTGATGATGGTGCCGAGGCGAATATCGACCTTGAGGAAATCCTCGATCGAGATTTGCGGCAGAAGATCGCGCATCAACGGTTCGCTCATCGCACGCTCCTCTTAGGTGTTGGCCAAACGGGCGGGCTCAGCGCGCGGACCATCCGGGCCAAGCACGATTTGATCGACTGCCAATTGCGCGTCCTTCAGCTGCGCCTCGCAATGCGCCTTGAGCGCCGCACCGCGCTGATAGATGCGAATCGAATCGGCAAGCGGCACATCGCCCCGCTCCAGCTGCGCGACGATTTTCTCCAGCTCCGCCAACGCCTGCTCAAAACTCAGCGCGCCAATTTCACTTGCGCCCGCCATTGGATTCTCCTTGCGCCGCAAGCGTAGAGCCGCGCGCGCGCCGAAACAACACGCGAACGCCTCACGCCCGCGTCAGCGCTTTTTCTCGTAGCGGCGAAACGCCCAATACTTGTCGCCATGGTTGGCCGTTTCGACCCAACCTTGGCGCTTCAGAACGGGCCGCATCATGCGGTTGAACCAGCCATGCGCGAGCAGAACCACCGTTTCGCCGCGCAGCGCGCGCGCCGTGAGCGTCGCAACCGCGGCCTCGGCGCGCTGCTCGGCTTCCTGACGCGTTTCCTCGCCGTAGGCGCCGCCCATCCACCACGAAATCCGTGCGAGCACGCCCCAATGACGGGGCCGGCGCCTTCCCCAGATCCGGGGCGGCGGCAGCGGCGCCTCCGCGAACACGGGATCTTGCGTCACGGGCCGCCCGCCCGCGACGGCGGCGGCCGTTTCGATCGCCCGGCGGATGTTCGAGGAATAGAACGTGTCGGCGCGGCGCGCCTCTTCCAAGAGCGCTTCCGGCGGCGGCTGACCGGCCTCAAGGCCACTGCGCTCGTAGAGGCCCCACCAATCGACGTAGCCGCGCCAATCGATCCGCTGGCTGCGGTCGCAATCGGGCTTTCCATGGCGCGCAATAATAATCGCGCCCGGTGAGGGCGCCGCCGCGCGCTTGGACTCCAGCGTCTCCCCAGGCGCCGTGTTCATCCCTTACCCCACAGCACGCACGCCCCCTCGCGTGGCGTTATCCGCGCTGCAAAGCACCCACATAGGCCGCGGCCGACCCGGCGAGCGCGGCCAAGTCGTATCCGCCCTCCAAGGTAGAGACAATCCTGCCCCCGCAGCGCTGGTCTGCGATCTCGCGCAACCTGCGGGCGACCCAGGCGAAATCCCATTCCGCTAGGGCGCAACCGGCCAGGGGATCGGCGGCATGGGCGTCAAAACCGGCCGAAACCAGTATCAACTCAGGCGCGAACGCATCGAGCGCCGCCAGCACCTCCCGGTCCATCACGCGCCGCCAGGCCGGTCCCTCCGTGCCTTCGGGCAGCGGCGCGTTGAGAATGTTGTGCGCCGGATCGCTGGCGAGGCCAGTGCCGGGATAGAGCGGGCTCTGATGGGTCGAGCCGAAGAAGAGCCGCGGCTCCAAGCGCGCCGTCGCCTCGGTGCCGTTGCCGTGGTGCACGTCGAAATCCACCACCGCGACACGAGAGAGGCCGTGCGCGTCGAGCGCATGCAGCGCGCCGATCGCGACATTGTTGAAGATGCAAAAGCCCATTGCGCGTGCGGGCTCAGCGTGGTGGCCCGGCGGGCGCACCGCGCAGAACGCCATGTTGTCTTCGCCCGCGATCACCGCATCGACAGCAGCAACCGCGGCGCCCGCAGCGCGATACGCCGCCTCGCGCGAGCCGGACGAAATGTAGGTATCGGCATCGAGCGAGACGCCACGCTCACCTTCCTTGGGGAACGCGCCTTCAAGCGCATCGATGTACGCATCGGGGTGCACGCGGGCGATCGCGGCCCGATCCACGATTGGCGCCTCCCGGCGATCGAGATCGAAATCTTCGAGGCCATTGAGCACGGCCGCGAGACGCTCGGGACGCTCAGCGTGGCCGCGCGGCGGCGCGTGCTTCAACATGGACGGGTGCGTGAACAGCAGCATGGCGCGATCTTATCCTGCTGCCTTGCGCGCGCGCCATTGTTCGCGTGTCATTTCCCAATAGACGCTCGGCCGTACCGTTCCGTCCGGGCGCACGCCGTCTCGCCCGCCCATGCGCACAAAGCCCGCCGCGTCGATGATCTTTTGCGAGCGCGGGTTATCGAGCGCGGCCGTAAGGCACATCAAGCGGATGCCCAACACCTCGAACATCCAGTCGATCGTGCGTTCCATGCCAACCCCGCCCTGGCCGCTGTTCTGCCGGTCGGCGCGCACGGCGCCGGCAATCTCACCGGCGGCGCGATCGGGCCAGATGTCGATTTCAGTGTAGCCGCCGACGCGGCCATCCGCGTCGAACGCGAGCGATAAGATGCACTCGCCGCGCTCATGTTTTGCGAGCCGCTCCGCGATCCACTCGCGCACATTCGCTACCGTAAAGGGTCGCGGGAGCGAGTAGATCGGATCGCTGACGCGCGGATCGGAGAAGAATTCGGCCAGCGCCGCCGCATCGTCCGGCGTTGCAAGGCGGCGCGATGGATCGAGCCCGCGCGCCTCGCGCACGGCAGCGCGGATCGCGGCTTCCTCTTCCGCGGTCGTTGTCAGGATGGTTTTCGGCGGGGCGCTCATGGCGCTACTTTGCAGGCGCCAGCGTCACACCTGGTGGCAAGGCGGCGCTGTCGGGCACGAAGAAGTCCGGCATCAGAGCGCGCGCGGGATCGACGCGATACTTATCGAAGTCGCGCTCGCCGCTCTCATAGAGCACGACATCGTCGATGAAGAAGTTGCCGGTGCATTCGCGCGCCGGCCGGTTGAAGATCGCGTAGGCCGCATCCGCCATGATCTCCGGCGTGCGGCACGCGCGCATGCCGTCTTCACCCGCCAGCGCAAACTGGATCGCCGCCGTTGCAACGCCGGTGCGCGGCCACAACGCATTGAACGCGATGCCATCGCCCTTGAACTCTTCGGCCATGCCGAGCACGCACATCGACATACCGAACTTCGCCATCGTGTAGGCGACGTGCCCGCCGAACCACTTTGGGCTCATGTCG
>CAZXNY010000127.1:0-7707 GCA_964642205.1 uncultured Caulobacteraceae bacterium | reverse complement strand
GCTGCGGGAATGTTGGGTGTTTGACCAGGATCAGGCGCTGGTCGACCGCCTGCTTGCGGACTAACTACGCGACGACGGCGCCCATCAGGCCGTTCTGCACGAACGTCGGCGCGCCCGCATCGCCGTACCATGTCTGTGTGTTCGAGCCCGCGCCATATTCGAGCCAAGTCAGGACGTGGTGCCCAAGACCTGGCAATCCCGAATAGACGGCGGCGGGCGCAGCGTTAAAGCCGGACATCACCATCGCCAGCTGGGACGTTGCGCCCGGCGCAAGCGCCGTCGTCGAATCCAAACCTATGCCGATATAGACGGGCTGCATCCCGCCGCCGTTCGACCCGACAAGGATGCCGACACTGGCGCTCACGGCGTCCTCGTTGAGGCCGCGCACAAATGAGAGCTGATTGGCGGTTGAGTTGTTCGCTTGGCGCCATGCGGCGGACGAGTGCGTCCAGCTATCGGTCGATTCCATAACGCGCATCGGCCGCATGCGCCTGTTCTGCGCGTTCCAAACCAACCGCTTCGCGAGACTGTCTTCGCACTGGCCCGCCACACTCGTCGTGCGCACTGTGCCGAGAAAGCGCCGGCTCGTTGCGCCCGATTTCACGTGCACGCCATCCTGTCGCGTAAGCGCGGCGGCGCGCGCCGTGCTGCTCGACCACTTCGCGAACTCAAGCTTGAGCGCGCCCGCATCGTTGTAGCCGAACACATCGACGTTCGTGTCCGCCGGCGCTTTGAAGGTAAGGCTCGGCGTACCCGTCGCGGTCGCGTTCGCCGACAGCGTCACTTGCGTGGGCGAATCCACGGAGGCGATGGTCGCGCCGCCCGGCACGCCCGTGCCTGAGACCTCCATCCCGGCGATCAATTGCGTCGCGTCGGAAAGGCCCGTCACGACGGGCGATCCGTTCGTGGTGATGCCTGACTTCGTGTCGGTGAGTTTGATCGCGACTTCCGTGAACGCGACGAGCCCCCATGCCGTGGCGCCATCGTGCAGGCCGATTTCGCCATGCTGATCGGGCGTAAAATAGACGACTGTCTTGGCCGTCTGATCCGTTTCGGAAGCCGGGGCGCCGCTCTCGAGCGTCAGGCGCCCGCCATTCACGCTCGCACGCGAAGCGGTCACGCCCGTCACGTCGCTCCAAGCCGTGCCGGTGTAGTATTTGATCGCGGCCGTATCCTGCACGAAGGCGAGGAAGCCTTTGCGCGGCACGATCTCATCCCAAACGCCATCGTAGTAATGCACGAGCGCCCAATCGGCCATGTCGCCCCAGTGCGTGCCGCTTTTGCCAGGCGGCAGAATGTAGATGTCGCCATCGTCGGGCGATGGCGGCTCGACCGCGTAGCTCACGCTCTTGGGCGCAAGCTGCACGAGCGCATCAAGGCGCAGCAGCGATTCATTGACCGTGACGTGCTTCTGCGCCTGGTCGGCGGCGAGCAAGGGAAACTGCAGATTGGTGGTCGCGTCGGTCATGTTCAAACTCCGACGCGCATTGTAAGGCCGCGCGCGCGCTGTCGGAGTGATGTGCGTTCAATCCCACCAGACATGCGGCGCAATCGCGTTGCGCCGCATGCGATTGGCGCGCACACGCGCGCGTCTATCCCACAGCTCGTGCTGGATTGAGCCTATGTGGCGCGTGCGAGCCCGAGGCGCGCGCCCGCGCCGCGCTCATCGCGCAGCGGCTCCCACCACGCGCGATTGGCGAGATACCACGCCACGGTCTGCCGCAGTCCTTCTGCCGGCGTGCGCGCGGGGACCCACGACAAGCGTTGCTCGGCGAATGTGGGATCGACAGCGTAGCGCCGGTCATGGCCCGGCCGATCGGCGACATGCGTGATGAGCGCCCGGCGCGAAGGCCCGCCACCTGGCGCCATCTCGTCGATCAGATCGCAAATGTCGCGCACGATCTCGATGTTGGGGCGGTCCGAGCGCGCGCCGATGAGGTAGCGCTCGCCGGGCGCTGCGTGCGCCGCGATGCGGATCAGCGCTTCGGCGTGATCTTCTACATGCAGCCAATCGCGCACTTGCAGACCATCGCCGTAAACCGGCAGCGTCTCCCGCGCGAGCGCGCGCACGATCATCAGCGGGATGAGTTTCTCGGGAAACTGATACGGCCCGTAATTGTTCGAGGCGTGCACGATGACGGCAGGCAGGCCGAACGTGTGGCGCCACGCCGAGACGAGGTGATCGCCGGCGGCCTTGCTCGCCGCATACGGCGAACGCGGATCGTAGGGCGTGTCCGCCGTGAATGCGCCTTCGTTGGCGACGCCGAACACTTCGTCTGTGGACATGTGGACGAGCCGGAAGCGATCGCGCGCCGCGCCAGCGAGTCCGCGCCAGTAAGCGAGGCACGCATCGAGCACGCGGTGGACGCCGGTGACGTTGGTGGCGATGAAATCATCCGCGGAATCGATCGAGCGATCGACGTGGCTTTCGGCTGCGAGGTTCATCACCACGTCCGGCGCGAACGCGGTCAGCGTCTCCGCAAAGTGCGCCTGGTCGCAAATGTCGCCGCGCACGAAATTGATCGCGCCGCGCGTGTCGAGCCCTTCGAGGGCGCGCAGATCGGCCGCGTAGGTCAGCTTGTCGTACACGGCCACAGCGCCGCCGCCCGCACGGCTGAGGCGCCGTGTCAGCGCCGAGCCGATGAAGCCTGCCCCGCCTGTGATCAATACGCGCATCGCGTCTCCAACACTGGCGGCGGCGCGCCGGTCAAGCATGCTCGCGCTGTCTGCTCCGTCGCATGGCGCGTGGGGGTCTGACCGCCTAGATTGCCGCCGATTCTACCGCCGATTGGGACGCTGAGGGGAGCGGGATGCCCAACACGCCCGCCGAACCAGCCCGCGCCGGCTTCAAGGCCTACGCGGCCGCGGCCCTCTTCTGGCTGACGCCGGCCGCGGCGGTTTCCGGGGGGCTGGCGCTCGCGCCGTTAGCGCTCGTCGCGGGGCTGTTGGCGGCCCAATGGCGCGCGCTTAGCGCGATGCTCTCCCGCCCTACCGCGCCGGTGATCGCGTTCGGCCTGTTCGCCGGTTGGACAGCGCTTTCGGCCGCTTGGTCTCCCGCGCCCAGCGCGCTTGAGGCGGCGGTGAAGCTGGTGCTTGCCTTGGCCGCCGGACTTGCGCTGACGCACAGCGTCGCCAACGCGCGCGGCCGCGCCGGCGCGCTGATCCGCGCCTCTCTTCTTGCAGCGCTGATCGCATCGGTGGTGCTGCTCGCGATCGAGGCCGGATTTGCGATGCCGTTCAACCGGCTCGATCAGCCGGACGCGGCGGATTGGATGCTGGCGCGCAATCCTGGGCGCGGCGTCGCGCTGCTGCTGCTGATCGTGTGGCCGGCGCTGTTCGTGCTGCGCGGCCGTGTGTTCGCCGCCGCCTTAGTCGCAGCGTGCGCCGTGCTGAGCGTGCAGTTCGAGATGTACGCCAATACCGTGGCGTTCGCGGTCGCGGGCGTGCTGGCGGCAATGGCGTACGCCGCGCCGCGCCAAACGATCACGCTGGCTGGCGCCGCTGCGGCCGGGTTCATGCTCATCGCACCGGCGTTGGCGCGCATCGCGCCGCATCCCGACAACTGGGCTTTCGCGCTGCCAGCCAGTTGGGCCGAGCGCGTCCACGCCTGGCGCTCGGTCGGCCAGCGGTTGATGGACGCGCCGCTGTTTGGGCACGGCCTCGACGCGACGCGCGGCATGAATGCGCCGCTCGCGCGCGGCGGAGAGGCGGCGGCGGCGATCCCGCTTCATCCGCACAACGCGAACCTCCAGATCTGGCTGGAGCTCGGCGCGGTGGGCGGCGTGCTTGCGGCCGCGGCGCTCTGGCTGGGCGCGCGGGCGCTGGCGCACGCGAGCCCCAGCCGCGCACAGGCCGCTGGCGTTGCCGGCGCGTTCGGGGCGTATGCGGCGCACGCCAATCTGAGCTTCGGCGTCTGGCAGGAATGGTGGGTGGCGGCGGCGTTCCTGGCGGCGGCGGCCTGCGCGAGCCTGTGGACCCGCACAGCGCCGCGCGGGTGATTTTGCCGGCAAGCCGGCCTAGAGAGAGCGCCAGTCCGGGGGGACGGCGCCGGCGTCCAGGTGCGGATGCGGCGGCGAGAGGATGCACGCAGCGACGATGAGCGGCCGGAAACTTTTGTTCGTGGCGACGGAGGACTGGTTCATCCAGTCGCACTTCCTGCCGATGCTCGCGGCCGCGTGCGAAGAAGGCTTTGAGCCGCACGTCGCCGCGCGCATCGGCGAAGCGGCGGAGACGCTGCGGGCGGCGGGCGCGGTGCTGCATCCGCTTTCAGGCGCGCGCGGCAGCTTTGCGCCGCACTCGATCGCAGCGTCCGCCCAAGAACTGGCCGCGCTGTTCGCGCGCGAGAAGCCGGACCTCATTCACGCAATTGGGCTAAAGCCGTCCCTGCTCACGTCGTTCGCTTCAGGCTCGGCGCCGGATGCGGCGCTGCTGTTCGCGATCACGGGGTTTGGGTTCTTCGCAGCGTCCCGCCAGATGCTGCACAAGGCGATGCGCGGCGCCGCGATTGGCGTGATCGCATCGACCGCGATCCGCCGGCGCGCGAGCCTCCTGTTCGAGAACCCGCACGACCGGCGCAAATTCGAAAAACGCGGCGCGCCGCTATCGCGCATGTTCATCGCGCCGGGCGCGGGCGTGGACGTTGCGCGGCTGACGCCGGAGCCGGAGCCTCCAACCCCGCCCTTCCGCATCGGGCTTGCGTCGCGGCTCGTGAAATCGAAGGGCGTCGATGTCGCGCTCGCGGCGCTGACAAAGTTGCGCGGCGAGGGGCTCGACGCTGAGCTCGTGATCGCGGGCGCGCCCGATCCGCAAAACCCGGCGAGCTACACGGAAGCCGACCTCGCCTCGTGGCGCGCGCGCAAGGGCGTCACCTGTGTCGGCTGGATCAGCGACGTGCGCCCGTTCTGGGCGGGCGTGCACGCGGCCGCAATCCCATCGATGGGCGGCGAAGGGCTGCCAAAAACGTTGCTGGAAGCAGCCGCCTGCGGACGCGCCTTAGTGACGACGGATGTGCCAGGCTGCCGCGACTTCGTGCGCGACGGGGAGACCGGCCTCATCGTGCCGCCGAACGATTCAGCAGCGCTCGCGCTCGCGCTCCGGCGGCTGATGAACGATACCGCGCTCCGGCGCCGGCTCGCGCACGCGGCGCGGACCGAGGCGGAAACGAAATACACGACGACGCATGTCGCAGCCGTGATGAAGGATGCGTGGCGGACAGCGCTCGGGCGCGACGCAGCGCCGGCGCGCGGCGCCTAAGTCAACAAACCGGTGAAAGCGCCGAGCGCGACATGGCGCGCGATCAGCGCAGCGCGGTCTTCGCCCTCGGCGGGCGCTGGCGCATAGGCGCTGGCGTTGATCGCGATCAGCACGTAGCGCGCCGCGATGGCCGGATCGACCGCGCGCATCGATCCATCGGCGACACCATCAGCGATCATCGCGGCAAAGCGCTGCGCGGCGATCGCGTAACGATCGGAGACGGCGGCGCGCATCGGCGCAGGCAGCGCGTTGATCGCAAACGCACGCAGCAATTGCGTGTCTGGGTCGAGCTGGCGCGCGACCAGCGCGCTTGTGGCGGCGCGCAGCTGCGTCCAGCCCGATCCGCCCGCCTCCTCGGCGGCGGTCAGATCAACGTCATACGCATCGAGCGTGCGATCGAAACAGGCGGCGATCAGCGCGGCCTTCTCATGGTAATGGTGGTAGAACGAGCCCTTGGTGAGATGGAGACGCGCGGCGATCTCTTCGATCGACGTGCTACGAAACCCGCGTTCGTTCACCATCTCCGTCGCGGCGATCAGAAACGCCTCGCGTGAGGCTGCATTCGTGGCCGGCGGCGGCGGGGCAGTCAGGCTCCATTGTTCGCCTGGCGCCGCCATACCATGCGCAAGGAGATCGGACAGCCGCGCCGCGACCCGCGGATAGGCGCTTGGCTGGTAAAGATGCAGCCAGTGCGGCGCCCACAGCATCTGATGCATGACGTGCTGCACGACGGCCGTGCGGCGCGCAGCGTCATGCTCCAGAACACCGTGCGCAAACGCGTCTTCCGCGCCACTCACAATCGACAGCAGACGTGCATATGCTTCGGGCGCGCCGGCGACTCGAATCTCAGTCAGCGACGCAATGGGCGCGTCTTCGCCGCGGGCGGCGAGCGCCAGCATTTCAAAGAAGCGTGTCACGAGATCGGTGAGGCGCGCATCGAGAGATGGCGCAACGGTCACACCGTCCACCAACGCGGCGAGGCGATCGAGCGTGGTTTCAAAGCACGCGGCGACCAACGCTTCCTTGCTCTCGAAGTAATACGACAAACTTGTCGGGTGCAGGCCGGCGTGACGCGCGGCGGCCGCCATCGAAAACCCTTCGAGTCCCTCTTCGTTGAGCGTGCGCGTCGCCGCCGCGATGATAGCGGCGCGGCGATCGCCGCTTTTCGCGCGCGGCGCTGACGACGATGGCTTCGTCATCCCCCGTCCTCTCGCCGGTATGTTCTTGAAGGTCCGGCTTCGGATCGAATGATCGGCCCGCTTTGCGGACGGCCGCAAGCACAATCGCGCCAGAGCTTGATGAAACAGGCGTTTCGGGCGCCACATCGGATGCGCTGTAGCGTAGCGCACGCTCTGCGAGACCTAGAACAGGCGTACTTTTCTCACGAAGAACGCCTCGGCGTAGCGCGCGCGACACTCGACGCCGCGCAAGCGTGCGAGGCCGCGAAACGTCTCGTCATCGAACCAGCCTTTGGAACGCTGCGTACCGAAATGCTGCATCAACAGCGCGATCTTGCGCGCGAGCACGTCATCGGTCAGCGCGACGTAGGCGTTCGGGCGCCCCAGGTCGCCGTCCCACTTCGGTATTTCGTATTCCATGATGAGGTGATCGCGGAACGTGTTCCACGTCAGCTCCGATACCAAGCGGTGATCTTGGTGTGCGTCAGCGCCGTTATGCGTGAGGATGACATCCGGATTCACGCGCGCCTTCAGACTCTCGGCGAATTCCTTCACACGCGCACCGTCATACGGCAGGAATCCATCGCGAAAGCCGCCGAGCGCGATGTCGACCTTCGTGGCGCCTTGAAGGAAATCGCGGGCGGACGCCTCCGCTTCATTCGCGCGCACGCCCTCGCCGGTGAATACGCACCACGTGGCTTCCACCTTCACGCCCGCGGCGATGAGCGCCAGGATCGTGCCGCCGGCGCCGATCTCGATGTCGTCAGAATGCGCGCCGAGCGCCAGCACGCGCAGTGTCTCGCCCGGCTTCGCAAGGGAGAGCGGCTGCATCCTAGCTGCTGCGGCGGCCCGCTTCCGAGCCCCGCGCCCAAGGCATGCGGCCCTGCTCGATCATATCTTCAAGCGTCTGGCGATCGCGCAGCGTGTCCATCGAGCGCCAGAAGCCTTCATGCTTATGCGCCATCAGCTTGTCGGCTTCGATGAGGCGGCGGAACGGCTCGATCACGAGCTCTTCGCCTTCACGCATGTAATCGAAGATTTCCGGACGCAGAATGAAGTAGCCGCCGTTGATCCATATCTCCGAACGGTCGGACGTGATGAACTCTTTCACGTTGCCGTCGCCGTCGATGTTGGCGATGTGGTACGTGAGCGGCGGACGCACCGCGACGAAGCAGGCGAGCTTGTTCGACGCTTTGAACTTCGCGACCATCTCTTCGAGATTCACGTCGGTCAGGCCGTCGCTGTAATTGGCGAGGAACATCTCCTCGCCCTCGAC
>CAZXNY010000126.1:0-7824 GCA_964642205.1 uncultured Caulobacteraceae bacterium | reverse complement strand
GAGCCGATCTACGAAACGCGCGAGCTGCCGCTCGAACCGATGCCGTACATCGTCGTCGTGATCGACGAGATGGCCGATCTGATGATGGTCGCCGGCAAGGAAATCGAAGCGGCCGTTCAGCGCCTCGCGCAAATGGCGCGCGCGGCCGGCATCCATTTGATCATGGCTACGCAGCGCCCGTCGGTCGATGTCATCACCGGCACGATCAAAGCGAACTTCCCGACGCGGATTTCGTATCAAGTCACCTCGAAGATCGACTCACGCACCATTCTCGGCGAGCAGGGCGCAGAGCAACTGCTCGGCCAAGGCGACTTGCTGTTCATGGAAGGCGGCGGCCGCGTGCGGCGTCTGCACGGCCCGTTCGTGACCGACAGCGAAGTCGAACGCGTCGTCGAGATGCTGAAGGCGCAAGGCACGCCGCAATATCTCTCCTCGATCACCGAGGAAGAGCAGCCGGCGGGCGAGTACGACGAGCCGGAATTGTTCGGCGACGGCGAAGGCTCTGGCGACGATCTCTTCGATCGCGCCGTCGAGATCGTGCGCCGCGACCGGAAGGCCTCGACCTCCTACCTCCAGCGCCGCCTGCAGATCGGCTACAACCGCGCCGCCACTTTGGTCGAAAAACTGGAGAAGGAAGGCGTCATCTCCACGGCGAATGCGGCCGGCAAGCGCGACATCCTCATTGGGGCGGCCGCGGAAGACTGAGCCTAATCTGAGGCTTAGCTGAACCAAGCGGGACGATTTGCGGGCGAAGGAACCCTTTCTTTCGCCACGCGCGTTAGCCACATATGCCAACCATGAAGACCGACCCGACCCGCCGCGCGGCGCTTGCGGTAGCGCTGCTTGCCGCGCTCCCCGCGCCCGTTCTCGCTCAAACCGGCGCAGCGCGCGCCGCGATCGCCCAATCGGGCGACGCTGTGCTGACAGGCGCGGCGCGCACGCAAGCGCTGACGCGCGCCTCCGCTTCGCTCAACCGTATCCGCACACTGCAAGGCCGCTTCCGCCAGATCGCGCCGAACGGCATGGCGACGACGGGCGCGTTCTACATGCAGCGCCCTGGGCGCCTGCGCTTTGCATATGACCCGCCGCAAACAATGCTGATTGTTGCGGACGGCTCGGTCGTTGCGGTGCAGGACACCGCATTGCGCACCGTGAACCGCGCGCCGCTGCGCTCCACGCCGCTCTATTTCGTGCTGAAAAACGACATCAATCTTGAGCGCGACGCACGCGTCACCCGCGTCGCGCAACGTGGCGACACGCTCTATGTCACCGCGCGCGATCGCACTGGCAGCGCCGATGGCGAGATCACCTTCGCGCTCGTCGGCGCGAACCTCGATCTCCAATCGTGGGACGTGGTCGACGCGATGGGCGCACGCACGCGGCTGTCGCTCTCGGGCCTGACGCGCCCTGCCTCGCTCGACGCCCGGCTCTTCCGCGCGCCCGCGCCGACGCAAACTGGCCCACGCCGGGGCTAGCCGGACAGGGCAAAAATTGCCGGGGATTCACGCCGTCACCCTTTCGTGAGGGGAATTAGGCAAGCGCTTTCGCCAGCTGATCCTTGTTTTCCGGGCCCGTGTGGCGTATATGCAACGTGTTGGCCGCCGCTCATCCCCCTGGATTGGCGTCGTCCCCCCGCTGACGGATCCAGCGCGGCGGCCCAAACGCCGGAATTTTCCCCTCCCGGCGCGTGCGCCACCCCTCAAGGCGCAAGGGCCGCCCGGACGCGAAACGCGTTCGGGCGGCCCTCTTGATTCCAGCACCGGGCTTGCGCGGGAGGCCTTCACGCCCCTAATCCCGCCCGTGCTCAAAATTGCCTCGTGGAACATCAACTCGGTGCGACTGCGCGCGCCGCTGGTCGCCCGGTTCGTCGCCGAACAAAAGATCGACGTCCTGTGCCTGCAGGAGACTAAGTGCCGGGACGAAGAATTCCCGGTGAAGGCCTTCAGCGCGATGGGGCTGCGGCACGTCCATCGCGTAGGCCAGAAGGGCTACCACGGCGTCGCCTTCGCCTCGCGCCACAAGATGAGCCCGGTTGAGCTGCGGCTGTGCCCGAAGAGCGAAGCGCGCGCGGCGGCGATCAACATCAACGGCGTTGAGATCCACAACATCTACGTGCCGGCAGGCGCCGACATTCCCGACCCGGTCACGAACCCGAAATTCCAGCACAAGCTCGACTTCGTCGATGCGATGCGCGCGCACTACGCGGCGCGCAAAGGCAAAAAGCCCACGGTGATCGTGGGCGATCTCAATATCGCGCCGGGCGAGCATGATGTGTGGTCACACAAACAATTGCTCGACGTCGTGTCGCATACCCCGGCGGAAACGGAGCGGCTCGACGCCGTGCGTGACGATGGCGGTTTCGTCGATCTCGCGCGCCTGCATCGCCCCCCGCCGGAAAAACTCTTTACGTGGTGGAGCTATCGCAGCCCCGATTATACTGTGAACAATCGCGGCCGCAGGCTCGATCACATTTGGGCGAGCGCGGATGTCGCGTCGAAGTCGCGCGCTGAAGGCTTTCGCATCCATCAAGATTGCCGCTCGTGGGATCGCCCGAGCGATCACGTTCCCGTTGTCGCGGAGCTCGCGATTTAAGCGCGCTTTAAGTCCGCATTAACTGCGCTCAACGAAAAGAGTGAACCTCCGGTAACTCTGCGGGCGCTGCGTGATGAAATCGTGTTCGTTCGGTCACGCTCTGCCCCGTTTCGACCAACCGTCTGCCTTTAAGGGACGAACGGGGGCTGGCGTTTCTTGTACCGCGCCCCAGATGCGGTTCGCATAGCGCTTCGCAAAAATTTCCGAACGGGTCACAGGGGAACTCACATAATGTCGAACAGCTCACGTCTTTTGATGGCGGGCCTTAGCGCGCTCGCATTGACGGGCACGGCAGGCGTCGCCGCCGCGCAAGACACCGGCGCAAGCGAAGGTGAAGACATCGTCGTCACCGGCACGCGCGTTCAAGGCCGCACGCGCCTCGACACTGTCGCGCCGGTCGACGTCATCAGCCAGGAATCGCTGAACCGCGTTGGCTCAACCGAATTGAACCAAGCACTGACGGTATCGCTTCCGTCGTTCACGTTCCCGCGCCCCGCCATCACGGACGGCACGGACTCGGTGCGCCCCGCCACGCTGCGCGGTCTCTCGCCTGACCAAACGCTGGTGCTGGTGAACTCGCACCGCCGCCACGCGTCCGCGCTCGTCAACATCAACGGCTCGATCGGCCGCGGTTCGGCCGCTGTCGATTTGAACGCGATTCCGACGGCTGCGATTTCGAGCGTCGAAGTGCTGCGCGACGGCGCCTCGGCCCAGTACGGGTCGGACGCGATCGCTGGCGTCATCAACTTGCGTCTGCGTGAAGCGAGCAGCGGCGGCGGCGCAACCGTCACCGTTGGCCAATACTTCACCGACTTCACGACGACGCGCCAACCCGGCGGCCGCAGCGAAGAAGACGGCCTCACGTGGACGGTCTCTGGCTGGCAAGGCCTTGCGATCGGCGACGAAGGCTTCCTCACGGTGTCGGCGGAATATCTCGATCGCGAGCCCACGAGCCGCGGCGACATCGATCCGCGCTTGAACGGCAGCACGGCGATTTCGCCGACTGGCTCGCTCGTCACCAGCCGCTACGGCGATCCGACGATCGAACAAGGCACGCTCTATCTCAACGGCGCCGTGCCGGTGTTCGGCGAGTGGGAATTGTACGGCTGGGCCGGCTATCAAAACCGCGAAGCCGATAGCGCGGCGAACCCGCGTCTTGCGCAAACCAACACGGCGACCGGCCAGCTCAACTCGCAGCAAACGATCGGGTTCAGCTTCCTGCCGCTGATCGCGCCGACCGTGACCGACACGACCGCCGCCCTCGGCATTCGTGGCCCGGTGAACGGCTGGGATGTCGATTTCGGCGTGGTGTATGGCGAAAACGACGTCGAGTATCACGTGCTGAATTCGCTGAACGCGGCGATCGCACGCGCGAACATCACGCCGGGCATCGCGAACAACCCTTATTTCGGCCAAACGCCGCAGCGGAATTTCTACGCGGGCACGCTGAACTACAATCAGTGGGTCACCAATCTCGGCGCGACGCGCACGTTCGGTGAAGACACCGAAACGCCGGTCACGCTGGCGTTTGGCGTCGAGTATCGCGTCGAAGAATACAGCGAAGAAGCGGGCGAACCGGCTTCTTGGCAATTCGCGCTGAACTCGGTGACGGGCGTGCCGCTGGTGTTCCCGGCGCTCGTCAACGCCCCTGGCGTCGACAACGGCCAACCTGGCGCGGGCTCACAAGGCTTCCCTGGCCTGCAAGCGACGGACGCTGGCATCGATGATCGCGACGCTTGGTCGGCATACGCGGAAGCGGAAGCCAACCTCACGCCGCAACTGCTCACCTCGATCGCCGCGCGCTACGAGAACTATTCCGACTTCGGCGCCACGCTGAACGGCAAGGTCTCCGCGCGTTACGACTTCACCGATCAGTTCGCGCTGCGCGGCACGGTGTCGTCCGGCTTCCGGGCGCCGTCGCTCCAGCAATCGTCCTTCACCGCGACGTCGACGAACTTCGTCAACGGCATCCCGGTGGACGTGCTCACGACGCCGCCAGATTCGCCGATCGGCCGCGTGCTCGGCGGGCAAGCACTGCAACCGGAAGAGTCGATCAACTACACGCTCGGCGCCATCTTCCGCGCTGGCAATTTCGAGCTGACGGTTGACGCCTATCGCGTCGAAATCACTGACCGCATCGTGCTTTCGGAAAACATCCAAGGCACCAACGGCGGCAACGCGACGGCCCAGGCGATCTTCAACCTGATCCGCAGCGTCAACAACACCGCGACCGCGGCGCGCTTCTTCATCAACGGCGTCGATACGGAAACCGAGGGCGTCGACATCGTCGCGCGCTATCGCTTGCCGACCGACAATCTCGGCGACTGGGCGTTCACGCTTTCGGGCAACCTCAACTCGACCGACGTGACGCGCACGCCGACGACGAACGTGCTCTCTTCGCTGCCCGTGCCGCCGGTTCTCTTCCCGACGAACCGCGTGCTCGAATTCGAAGAAGGCACGCCCGAGCACAAGTACTCGCTCAACGTGGATTGGGAGGCCGGCAATTTCGGCTCGACCCTGCGTCTGACGCACTACGGCACCATCCTCGTGCCGCAGACGACGCTGGCGAACACGTACGATCTGCCCGAAGCGCTGATCATGGACCTCGAAGGCCGTGCACGGATCGGCGAGCGCATCAATCTCGCGCTCGGCGCCAACAACGTGCTCGACGAGTATCCGGCCGTCACGCCGACCATCAACAACGCCAACGGCCCGCTCGCGTTCTCGAGCTTCTCGCCGTTCGGCTTCGCCGGCCGCTACGTCTATGGCCGCGTGTCGGTGAACTGGTAGCGTTCAGCACAACGCGAAAAGAAGAGGCGCGCTCAGCGATGAGCGCGCCTCAACTTTTTCAGCAGCACACCACCAGCTCCCTCATTCCGGGCGAAGCGCCGCGGAGACCCGGAGCCTAGGGGCCATATGCAGTGCGTTTGCTCTGGGTTCCGGCTCTGCGCCGCTGGCGAGGCTGCGGCCGGAATGGAGGGAGGTGATTTAGGCCTGCAGGCGATAACCGCCCGTCTCCGTGATCAAGAGGCGCGGACTCTGCGCATCCGGCTCGATCTTCTGCCGGAGGCGATAGACGTGCGTTTCGAGCGTGTGTGTCGTGACGCCCGAATTGTAGCCCCACACTTCGCGCAGCAGCTCTTCGCGGCCGACCGGCTTTGCGCCTGAGCGGTAGAGGTACTTGAGGATCATCGTCTCCTTATCGGTGAGACGGATCTTCTTCTGCTTTTGATCGACCAGCAGCTTCATGCCGGGGCGAAACTCGTACGGCCCGATCGGGAACACTGCGTCTTCGCTCGCTTCATGGCTACGCAAATGCGCGCGGATGCGCGCCAGCAGCACGGAGAACTTGAACGGCTTCAGCACATAATCGTTCGCGCCCGCATCGAGCCCGGCGACTTGATCGGCTTCTTCGCGCGCCGCGCCCGTGAACAAGATCACCGGTGCGCGCACCCCCGCATCGCGCATCCGGCGGCAGGCTTCGACGCCATCCATATCTGGCAAGTGCACATCGAGCAGAATGAGCGCGACACCTTCTTGCGCGCGCTCCAGCCCATCCGTCGCGGTGCTTGCGCCGATCGCCTCATAGGCGCCGTCGAGCTCCAATTGCTCTATGAGAGCCTCGCGTAGATCCTTGTCGTCATCGACGATCAGGAGCGTGGGCTTACGTGCGATCAAATTGTCCTCGCCAGTGGGCGTCGCGCCCCATTCGATGGGATTGAGATAGTGTTGGCAAGGTTTTGCGCCACCGAGGCGGACGCGCTTCTCACCGGGCCGGGCGGCTTTGCCGCACGCTGCGCGTTCGGCCGTGGCGGGGTGCGGGACATGAAACGCGAAGGCGATGGCGCGACGCCTGCCGGAGTCTGGCCGCTGCGGCGCGCGCTGTTCCGCCCCGATCGTGAATCGCCCCCCGTCACCAAACTCCCCCTCGCGCCGATCGCGCCGGACGATGGCTGGTGCGATGACCCCGCCGACCACGCTTACAACCGCGCTGTGAAACACCCCTACGCTGCAAGCGCGGAGCGAATGTGGCGGGAAGACCGGCTCTACGATCTTGTGATCGTGCTCGGGCACAATGACGCGCCAGTCGTACCGGGCGCCGGTAGTGCGGTCTTCCTCCACCTCGCGCGGCCAGACCTCGGGCCGACAGAGGGGTGCGTGGCGGTCAGCCGGTCAGACTTTTTGGTCCTACTCGGCGCAGCGGAGCCGGGCGACGCCCTCGAAATCCGGTCCTACCGGCCAAGAACCTAGTGAGACCGCTCCCCAAAGAGCGCAGAGCCGACACGGACCATCGTGGCGCCGAAACGGATTGCGCTCTCGAAATCGCCGGACATCCCCATCGACAGCTGTGTCAAACCGTTCCGGGCGGCGATCTTCGCCAAGAGAGCGAAATGCGGCCCGGCGGGTTCGCCTTCTGGGGGAATGCACATCAGCCCGGAAACCGGCAGGTCATACCGCTCGCGCGCCAGCTTCAGGAACGCGTCCGTCTCGGCCGGAAGCACGCCCGCCTTCTGCGGCTCCTCACCCGTGTTGACCTGCACCAAAATCTCGGGGGACCGGCCGGTTTTCTGGATCGTTTCGGCCAAGGCGGCGGCCAGTTTCTCCCGGTCCAGCGTGTCGATCGCATCGAACAAGTCGACGGCTTCCCGCACTTTATTGGTCTGTAGCGGCCCAATTAGGCGCAGTTCGAACGGTTCGCCGGCGGCGCGACGGTCAGACCAGCGTCCTACCGCTTCCTGCACCCGGTTTTCCCCGTAAATCCGGTGCCCGGCGCCCCAAACCCGGGCGACCGCTTCGGGCGGCTGGGTCTTGGACACCGCCACCAAGCGCACGCTTGCCGGGTCGCGCCCGGCGGCGCGGGCGGCTAGATCGATCCGTGCCCGGATCGCGGCCAAGGGAGTGAGCGTCTCAGTCATGCGGTCTGCGCTTCAGGTGCTAGCGGGCGTGGGCCGCCGGCTCAATCGGGAGGCTGGTTCCCCTGCGCTGCCGAACCTGTGGCTCGTGACCGATCCGGACCGCACCCCCGATCCCGTTGCGGCCGCCGCGCGCCTGCCCCGCGGCGCGGGCATCATCTACCGCCACTTCGGGGCGCCGAACCGGCTGAAGACGGCAGAGGCGCTGGCCGCGCTGGCAAAGCGGCGGGGGCTGACATTGCTCATCGGCGCTGATCCTGCTCTGGCTGCGCGGGTCGGCGCGGCTGGCGTGCATCTTCCAGAGCGCCTGGCTTGGCGG
>CAZXNY010000125.1:2890-7875 GCA_964642205.1 uncultured Caulobacteraceae bacterium | reverse complement strand
AAGGCGAAGCGACGGCGCAGCAATGCACGCCCGCGACATTCGCGGAGCAGGCGGGGCTCAGCCAAGCGGAAGTGCAAGTGCTGCAAGCGCTCGGCGCGCGCCGCGCCGCGCTCGATGCGCGCGCGGGCGAAATGGATACCGAAGCGCAGCTGCTCACGGTCGCGGAGCGGCGCCTCGACGAGCGCCTCGCGGAGTTGCGGCGGCTTGAAACCTCCGTCGGCGCGTTGCTCGGGCAACTCGACGAACAACAAGCCGCGCGCCTCACCAATCTCGTCGATGTCTATCAGCGCATGCGCGCGAAGGACGCGGCGGCCGTGTTCGATACGCTCGATGAGGAAACGCTGCTGCTGGTCGCAAGCCGCATGCGGCAAGCGAATCTCGCCGAAGTGATGGGGCGAATGGAGCCGCAGCGCGCGCGCCGCCTCACGCAGATGCTGGCCGAACTTTCGCGCCAAACGCAGAGCGGGCAGGCGATCTTGGCGCAGGGCCAGCAAACGCCGGCCGCCGGCGCGCGCCCCGCGGCTGCGGCCCCGGCCGCGGCGCAACGCTAGGCAAAAAACGCCTGCCAAATCGCCGGCGCGGCCTGACGTTTATCCGATCTGCTAACGAGCGCTTAACCGCCGCCCGGCAAGGCTTTCGTAACTGCGGCGGAATCGCCGCGACGGGTGTTGGATGAGCGAGCGGAAACGCTTCATGCCTTGGCTGTTGGCCGGCGCCACCGTGGCGACGCCAGCGGGCGCGCAACCAGCGCCGCCCGCGCCAGCTGCGCAAACGGCGCCTGCCGCTGCTGCGCCCGCGGGCGCGCCGCTCGCGCCGCGCGCAAACGCAACCGTGCCCGCCGCGCCCCGTGCCGGCGCTGACCTGACGGTTGGGCAGCGGGAGAATTTTACGCGGCTTTCGTTCCGTTTCCCCGTCGCGACGACGGTGACGCCGATCATGGCGAACAATTCGCTTGATCTGCGGTTCTCGCGCGACGCAGACATCGATCTTGCCGAAGTGCGCGCGAACCTGCCGCGCTTTGTGCGCTCGGTGACGCGCACGAGCCGCGCTGGGCAGCCTTTGCGCATTTCGCTGGGTCTAGAGCCTGGCGCGCGCCAACGCCACTTCGTCGATGGCGAACGCGTCGTCGTCGATATACTCGCGCCCGACAATTCTGCGCCCGCCACGCAGCAGACCGCCGACGGCGCGCTGCCGGAGGCTTTGCCGCCCGGGCCGCCCGCGCCGCGCGGCAACGGCGCGCTGCGCATCAGCGAAGAAGCGCAAGCGACGCGCTTTACGGTGCGCTGGCCGAGTGCGGCGCGTGCGGCGGCGTTCCGGCGCGGCGAAGCGATTTGGATTTTGTTCGAAGCGAACGGGACGATTGACCTGCGCGGCGTTGCGCGCGCGGGGCGCCGCCATCGCGACATCGAATTGGTGACGGGCGAGGGCGTCGTTGGCCTGCGCATTCCTGCCGCGCCCGACATTCTCGTTTCGGCGCGCGCCGACGGTGCGAGCTGGACGTTCTCGCTCGGCTCGCGCGCGGAGAATGGCGAAAGCGCGCCCGTGCGGCTCGACAATTCCGATGGCGCGCGATTGACGGCGCAGTTTGGCCGCCAGGGCGTGGTGCGCACCGTCACCGATCCCGAAGTGGGCGACCGCTTGATCGTGGCGCTGCTGCAAGGGCCCGCGATGGGCGTCGATGTGCGCCGCACGACTCTTGAGGCGGCGATTCTGCCAAGCGCGCAGGGCGCGGTGATCGAGCCGCGCGCCGATGGCGTCGGCGCCATGTTCGAAAGCGGGCGGCTTGTCGTGTCGCGCGCGGCCGGATTGATCGCGGCGGCGGAGCGGCCAGCCGCGGCGGCAAGCAACAGCGAAGCGCTCGAAGCCGCACTCATCGAGGCTGATGCGGGCGGCGGCGCGACGGCGCTTTCCAACCGGCAAATCCGCGATCGCATCGATGCGCTCACTTTGCGCGCGGCGGCCGAGGGCGTTGAAGAGGGCGCGCCGGCGGATGCGCGCCTCGCGCTCGCGCGCTTTTTGCTCGACAATGAATTTGCGGCCGAAGCGCTCGGCGCGCTGCGGCTTGCGGCGGTGAACCAGCCGCAGATAGATCTCGACCCTGACTATCGCCTGATGCGCGCGGCGGCGAACGTGATGCTGCATCGCCCGCGCGACGCCGCGGTTGATCTTGCGTCGACGTCGTTGCTGGACAACCCGTCGGCTGCGCTGTGGCGCGGCTACGCTGCGGCGGAGTTGCAGAACTGGGCCGATGCGCGGCGTGAATTGGCGCGCGGCGCTGGCGCGCTCGAAACGCATCCGCCGAACTGGCGCGCGCGCTTTTCGCTGGCGCTCGCGGAAGCGGCGATCGAGGTCAATGACTATCCGGCCGCTGAGACCGCCGCGCGCGCCGCGATCGGGCAGGCGACGAGCCAATCGTTGCGTCTGCATGCACGCCTGATCGAAGCGCGCTTGTTGGCTGGCCGCGGACGTGAGCGTGAGGCGCTCGCGCTGTTCGATGAGCTTTCGCGCGTACGCGATGAAGAAGTCGCGGTGCGCGCGCAGATGGAGGCGCTGAAGCTGCGGCGCGCGTCGAACCAGATCACGCTGGCGGATGCGGCCGATAAGTTGGAGGCGCTCCGCTATCGCTGGCGCGGCGATGCGCTCGAGATCGACATCGTGTCCACGTTGGGCGCGTGCTACGCGGAGATGCAGCGCTGGCGCGAGGCGCTGGCGACGATGCGGGTCGCCGCGGACCGTTTCCCGAACGAAGCGCCGTCGCGCCGCTTGCACGCGGACATGCAGGCGATCTTCACGCGGCTTTTCCTTGAGGGCGACGCGGATGAGTTAGAGCCGATCCAGTCGCTTGGCCTGTTCTACGAGTTTACCGATCTGACGCCGATCGGGCCCGATGGCGACCGCATCGTGCGCTCGCTCGCAGGAAGGCTCGTCGCGGTCGATCTTCTAGAGCAGGCGGCGAACTTGCTGCAGCACCAAGTCGATGAGCGGCTTGAGGGCGTTGGCAAGGCGCAAGTCGCGAGTGAGCTTGCAGCGATCTATCTGATGGATCGCAAACCAGAGCAGGCGCTGATCGCGATCAATTCCTCGCGTCAGCCGAACATGCCCGCGGCGCTTATTGCAGAGCGGCGCATTCTGGAAGCGCGCGCGCATCTCGATCTCGGGCGGCTCGATCACGCGGTTGAACTTGTCGAGCGCGACCAAGGGCCGGATGCGCAGCGCGTGCGCGCGGAAGCCGCGTGGCGCTCGCGCGACTGGGATCGCGCCGGCGCGGAGTTGCGGAATGTGTTGCGGACACGCTCGCGCGCGCAGCCGTTGGATGCGGACGGGCGGCAAGTGGTGTTGCGCGCCGGGATTGCACTGACGCTCGCGGGCAACGAAGAGGGCGTGCGCGCGCTCTACCGCGAATATGCGGGCGACATGGCGGGCACGCCGGACGCGGACGCGTTCGAAGTCGTCGCTGCAGGCGTACATGCCGAGGGCGCAACGATCCGTGAAGTCGCGCGCGCCGTGGCGCGCACCGATCTGCTCAACCGCTTCCTTGAGAACATCCGCGCGCGGATGACGGCCGGCGCGCCAACCGCGCAGGCCGCCGCTGCGACGCCAGGCGCGCCCGCAACGCCGCGGCCCGCTGCGCCAACACCCGTGGCCGCTGCGACGCCGCCTCCGGCCGCGCCGCAGCAACGCCCTGCGGCAAGCGCGCCATCGGCGCCGAGCGCCTAAACGCGCTACAACGCGCCAATGCTCTCTGTTGTTATTCCAACCTTCAACGCCGAAGCCGTGCTCACGCGCACGCTGACGCCGCTTGTCGCGGGCGTGGCGGATGGTTTGGTGCGCGATTGCGTCATTGCGGACGAGGGCTCGACGGATGAGACGTGCGCAATGGCGGAGGCGGCTGGGTGCACGCTTGTGCGCGGCGCGCGCGGCGAAGGTTGGCGCATTGGCGCCTCAGCTGCGAGGGGCGAGTATTTGTTGTTTCTCGCGCAGCATCTCGTGCTCGAGCGCGGTTGGATTGAGGATGCGCGCGGCTTCATCGAGCGCAGCGGTCGCGTGGCGACGTTCCGGCTCGATGGCGAAAGCCCGCTCGCTGCACTGATCGCACCGCGCGGCCGCGCAGGCGTTCTAATTCAGCGCAGTGCGTTCGATGCGCAAGCTGCGACGCTCAACGTGGCGGCACGGGGGCAGATGACGAAGCTCGGCGCGCGCGCGATCCCGCAGACCTAGCGCGAGGCGACGCGCGCGGTGTTGCTGCGATTGTCCTGCGGCTCGTAACGCGCGGCTTGGCCTTGCGCCATGCGCTGCAGCTCGATGCGCTCTTGCCCATAGCGCGCGCGGCACACGCCCATATGCGCGAGCACGCGCTCGGCATAGTCGCGGCTTTCCTGGCGCGGCATGGTTTCAAGCAGCATCAGCGGATCGTCGTTCGACGGTTGCGTCGCCATCCAGCGCTGCAGCCAGCCGGGACCGCCATTGTAGGCTGCGAACACGCGGCCGAGATCTTGGTCCTGATGGAACATGTCCATCAGCCAGCGCACATATTGCTGACCGAGCTGCATGTTGAGGCCGGGCTCATGCAGCAGCGCGGGCGCGCGGCGATAATTCGTGGAGCGGTCCATGTCGCTCGCGGTCGAGGGCAGAAGCTGCATCAGGCCGCGCGCGTTCGAAGACGAGATCGCGACGGGATTGAAGTGGCTCTCTTGCCGCACGATCGCATACACAAGCGCGCGATCGAGGTTGAAGCCGTTCGCGGGCTGGAAGCTCGTGTCGGGGCAAAAGCCCGCGGAGAGTTCGAGCGGGCCATACTCGGCGGCGCGCAACTGCGCGCTCGGCGCTTGCAGCGCGCCGGCGAGCGCGAGGAAGATCGGATCTTCGCTGGGCGAGAGATTGCCGTGCAGGCGGCGCAATTCCGCTTCGACGTCGGAGAGGCGGCCAAGTTGCGCCAGCGCTGCGGCACGGCGCGCGGCGGGGCGGCGTTCAAAGAAGGTGCGCAG
>CAZXNY010000125.1:0-2790 GCA_964642205.1 uncultured Caulobacteraceae bacterium | reverse complement strand
GCGCCAGCGCTGCGGCACGGCGCGCGGCGGGGCGGCGTTCAAAGAAGGTGCGCAGATTTTCCGCGTCGAGCGGCGGGCGTTCGAACGTCAAACCGCTTTCGCGGCCGAGCTGCGCTTCGGCGAGCTGGCCATAGAACGTGTACGGATTGCGCGCGGCGGCTTCGAGATGGAGCGAGACCCCTTCACGTGCGCCAGCAGCAGTGCGTGCGCGTGCGGCCCAGTAATGCGCGGCGGAATTCGTCCACGTCGAGAAATAGGGCCAGTTGGCGGCTGCATCGAAATGCTGAGTCGCGCGTGCGTAGTCACGCTCGCGGAACGCGACGAGGCCCATCCACCAATTCGCTTCGCCCGAGCGCGGGCCGAACAGCGCACTATCGCCGAGACTGCGTGCGCCGGAGAGATCGTTGGCGGCGACGCGTTCGATGATGGTGTTGATCTGCGAACGCGCGCTTGTCGTGTCGCCTGGCGGCGTGCGGGATGCGCCGTAGGGAATGCGCACGCCTGCGGGTTCTGGCTGCGGCGGCGCGGGGCCGACGGCGCGGCGTCTGCGGCCACGGCCGCGATGCGGGCGCGCATCCTGCGCGCGCTGATAGACGATCGGCGCAACGCCGAGATCGCCGTAGCGGCGCAGCCAATTGGTGAGTTCGGAATAGCTCGCGCGATACGAGCGGTTGGCGAGCATGCGGCCGCGCGCGACACCCACGAGGCTATCGTCTTCGACAGCGGCAAGCTCTTGGCGCGCGCGATCCCAATTGTTGTCTTCAATCGCGGCGAACGCAGCCGCGTAATGGCGCGCGTCGTTTTCGGTGAGCGCGACGATGCGGGGCTGTTCGGCTTCTTGCGCCCCCGCGCTCGCCGCTGTCGCCATCGCGGCGCAGGCCGCGGCGAAGGTGAAGCGAAACGCGTTCATCGATCCCCCAAACAAACTCAGGGACGGGCCTCACGCTTTAGGCTGAGCTCATCGGCCCACGCCTCCAGCTTCATAAGGTCCGCCCAAGCGAGCCGCTTCTCCTGCGGCCGCCGCAGCAGATATGCCGGGTGAAGCATGACCAAGGCGTTGATTGGGCCAGATTCTGACTCGTATTTTAATCTTCTGCTCCGCAGCCGGCTGACCGAGTCTTCGCGCTTCAGCACCGTTTTCGCCGGCACGCCGCCGGCAAGGATGAGGAGCTTGGGGCGCGCGAGCGTGATGAGGCGCTCGACGAAGGGCAGGCAGATCGCGAGTTCAGCCTGCGTCGGCGGCCGGTTGCCGGGCGGGCGCCAGAAGATGACGTTCGAGATTAGAAGGTTCGCGCGCCTGTCGAAGCCGACGGAAGCGAGCATCCGGTCGAGCAGCTGGCCGGAGCGGCCGACGAAGGGTTTGCCGAGTTCGTCTTCTTCCTTGCCCGGCGCTTCGCCGATCAGGAGCACCTCCGCGCCCTGGACGCCGTCAATGAACACGGTGTTGCGCGCCGTCTGCTTAAGGCCGCAGCCGTCGTAAGCGGCGAGGATCGCGCCGAGTTCGGCGATGGAGCCGGCTTTCGCCGCGGCTGCGCGGGCGTCTTCGGCTGGTGCAGGCGCTGCGCGTCGCGCCATTGTTGGCGCAGAGGCGGCGCGGGGCGCAGCGGCTGGGGTGGTGGCGGCGCGCGGCGCGGCGATGGGCGCGAACGGTTCGATGCCCGCCAAGTCCCACCATTCCGTCAGCGATTTGATCGCTGCGGCGCTATCGGCGCCTGCTTCCGTCACTCTTGCGATTCCCTCGCAACTCGGGGCCCGCCCTTGCGAACCTGCATGGCTCCCCGGATAACGTCGCCGACACCAAAGGGCGAGCGCCCGTAAAGACAAAGAGCACGAAGGACCGGTACCCGATGGCCGACGAGGCGCCCGAACGCGAGTTTATGGAATATGACGTGGTGATCGTGGGCGCCGGCCCTGCCGGGCTCTCCGCCGCGATCCGCCTCAAACAGCTGAACCCGGACATTTCCGTCGCCGTGCTCGAGAAGGGCTCGGAAGTCGGCGCGCACATTCTCTCAGGCGCCGTGATCGACCCAGTCGGCCTCAACGCGCTGATTCCGGACTGGAAAGAGCAGGGCGCCCCGCTCGAGACGCAAGTGACGGACGACCAGTTCCTGATCCTCGGTCCCGCAGGCTCACTACGGCTGCCGAACTTCGCGTTCCCGCCGTTGATGAACAACCACGGCAATTACATCGGCTCGCTCGGCAATCTCTGCCGCTGGCTCGCGACCTACGCGGAAGGCCTCGGCGTCGAAATTTATCCGGGCATGGCCGCGTCGGATGTCGTGTTCGACGAAAGCGGCGCGCTGAAGGGCGTCGTCGCCGGCGTGTTCGGCATCGCGAAAGACGGCCATCACAAGGGCGATTTTCAGCCCGGCATGGAGCTGCACGGCAAATACGTGCTGATCGGCGAAGGCGTGCGCGGCTCGCTCGCCAAGCGCCTGCAGGCGAAGTTCGATCTTTGCGACAAAGCCGAGCCGCAGAAATTCGGCATCGGCATCAAAGAGCTTTGGGAAATCCCGAAGGAAAATCACAAGCCAGGGCTCGTCGTGCATACGCTCGGCTGGCCGCTCGAAGATCGCACCGGCGGCGGCTCGTTCATGTACCACTGGGGCGAGAACCTGGTGTCGATCGGGTTCGTGGTGCATCTCAATTACAAGAACCCGTACCTCTCGCCGTTCGACGAGTTTCAGCGCTTCAAGCACCACGACGAGGTCAAGAAGCACCTCGAAGGCGGTAAGCTCGTAGCGTATGGCGCGCGCGCGAACACTGAAGGCGGGCTGCAATCCGTGCCGC
>CAZXNY010000124.1:0-7892 GCA_964642205.1 uncultured Caulobacteraceae bacterium | reverse complement strand
TGTTTGTGTTTGGGGGTGTGTTGGTGTGTGTGTGTGTTGGTGTGTCTATGTGTCTGTCTTTGGTGGTTTCTGTGTTTGGGTTGCCCCATGACTCCCGAAGACCTCGCCCTCGCCCGCACATGGATCGGCCGCACCGTGACGACGCATGACGTCGTCGCGCCGCACGCGGTTGCGCAATTTCGCGCAACGTTTGGCAATCACCTGGCGCCGCAGGACGATACCGCAGCCCCGCTCGGCTTCCATTGGTGCCTCGCCACCGAATCCGCGCCCACGGCGGAGCTCGACGATGACGGCCACGCCAAACGCGGCGCGTTTCTCCCGCCTTGCCCGCTGCCCAAGCGCATGGCCGCCGGCGGCGCGATCGAACTCTACGCGCCTCTGCGCGTTGGCGGCGCGATCACACGCGTCGCAAAAATCGAAGACGTCACGTTGCGCGAAGGCCGCGCCGGCCAGCTCCTCTTCGTCGCGATCGCCCACGACATCGCGTGCGACGGCAAACCCGCGCTCCGCGAAACGCAAAGCCTCGTCTTCCGCGGCGCGGGCGCAAGCGCGGCGGCAGGCGAGCAGATCGAGGAAGAGTCGGAAATTTCGGAAGCAGTCGAAGCGCGCGAGGCGCTTCTGTTTCGCTACTCAGCGCTGACGTTCAACGCCCATCGCATTCATTACGACCGAGAATATGCGCGAGAGGCCGAAGGCTATGCCGGACTCGTCGTTCACGGGCCATTGCAGGCCACGTTGCTGATGAACCTCGCGGCGCGCCTGGCCGGTCCGTTCAAGCGTTTCGAGTTCCAGGCGCGCGCGCCCGTATTCGATGGGGTGTTCCAGGTAGAGGGCCGTAAAACCGGCATAGGCGCCGCCGCGTGTTGGACGCGGAACGCGCAAGGCGGCCGCGCCATGAGCGCGACCGCCTCGTCGTAGATTTACGCTGTTACGCAAACGCGTGGCCTATGGCGCCCTGCGCATCATGCCCATCACGAGGCTGACGACGAACAGGACCAGGAACAGGAAGAACAGGATCTGCGCGATGCCGGCCGAAGCCGAGGCGATCCCGCCGAAACCGAACACGGCCGCGACCAGCGCAACCACCAAGAAAATCAGAGCCCAACGGAGCATCTCTCTCACTCCCGATCGTTGTGCCGCGGGACGTCCGCGGCGTCGGGGAAAGAACGCCGACTTGTGCGCGAGGTTCCCGTTTCGGGACGTGTGGACGGGCGCAGAAATTTTTCCGCTGGGCAGGAACCCCCTCGGGGTCTCGCGCGTATTAAACCCGTGGCTGAAACACGCCGCGGTCATCCAGGCGCCTCACGGCGCCCGAATGGCGGAAGGCCGGGGCGGGCACCCCGCTATCGCCCCCCCCAACCCGTCCCGGCCCGCTTTCGCTTCCCGCAAAGCAATTTGGAAACGGCGCTCCCTCCCCCGGAGCGCCGTTTCTTCATGCGCGCGAAGCGAAGGCGGGAGCGCGCCGCTCCCGCCCGGCGCTTAGGCCGCGTCCTTGTGATCGGCGGGGAACTTCCACGGGGCGCTCCGCCCTGTCGCCGCGTCGAACTGCGCATCGGCGAACCGCCAGTCGATCAGGTTGTCGAAGAAGCTCTCCAGAAACTTAGGCCGCTCGTTCTTGTGGTCGAGGTAGTAGGCGTGCTCCCACACATCGATGGTCAGTAGCGGAGTGGCCCCATTGCCGATGGGCGTGTCGGCGTCATGCCGGCTTTCGAGCTTCAGTGCGCCCTGCGCATCGGCCGTGAGCCAAACCCAGCCCGATCCGAAGTGCGCAACGCCCTCTTCGATCGCCGCCTTCTTGAAGCGCTCCGCCGAACCGAACGCTTGGGTCAGCGCCTCGTTCAGCGGTGCGCCCGGCGCGCGCGATCCATCGGGCGCCATGCACTCCCAAAAGAACGCATGGTTCCAGGCTTGAGCGGCGTTGTTGAACAGCGCCTTGTCGCCGCGCTTGCGCGCATCGGCGATCACGTCTTCCAGCGACAGCGGCGAAAGGCCCGCCGCTTTCACGAGCTTATTGGTCTTCTCGATGTACGCCGCGTGGTGCTTGCCATGATGCGTGCGCAGCGTGTCTTCCGACATGTGCGGCGCAAGCGCGGCATACGGATAGGGCAGCGGCGGCAGAACGAATTGGGACATAGGCGCTCCTTTTGGCTTGGCCAGCCAATCGATGCGCCCGCACTGCGGTTCCGTTTAGAGATGCGTATAGAGCGTGTGCGCTTTGTCCGAGTCGATCGGCCAGAGTTCGCCCAGCACGCCCTCCATGATCCAGTCGCCGGCTTCCGCGCGCTCGAGGCCCTCGAGCGTCCGGATCGAAACGGCGCGGTTGAGAGTAAAATAGCGCAGCACGATGTCGGTGCGCTTGGCGTAGCGCCCATCGCCCATCGGCCGGTACGTCGCTTCGAACACGTCCGCGCGCACCACGAACTCATCGCCGTCCGTGTGTGTGACAATATAGTGCCGGCCGGACTCGAAGCGCTGATCGCCCCGGTCCGTACGCAGCACGCCATCGCGCGTCGCCTTGCGCGCGCGCACGCCAGCGTTCGGCCGCGGGCGCACTTCGCGCCACCACACGCCCGCCGGCGCACGATCGATGACATCGAGAGGCGGCGCAGAAGGCTCTGGCCGGCGCCCGAACACGAGATCGACGAGTTTCATAAAACGGCTCCTTGGCCGCTAAACTGGTTACCGGCCCGCCGGTTCCATCTTCTCCCCGGCGAAGCGCAGCGTCACAAAACCGAGCGCCCTTGCAGCGCCCGGCTCACGAACGTGATGACCAGCAGGACGAGGAAAATCAGGAACAGGATCTTCGCGATCGCGGACGCCAGCCCCGCGAGCGCGAAGAACCCGAGATAGCCCGCCACAAGAGCGAGCAGCGCGAATATAAGTGCCCAGGCCAGCATGGCGGCGAGATCTCCCAGCAGCGATCCAATGGCTCTGCTAAGCGCCGGCGCGGCCTCCGGTTCCCGCATTCGCGCAATGCACGTGTGTTTCGCGGAAGCGCGCTCGTTTACCTCCTTTGCGCCGGAACACGTTGCGCGCCACCGCGTTCAATTCGCGACCTGCGGCCGCGCCGCGCATCCAAATTGGAGAGCCTCACCATGGCCTACACAAGCGAACCGATCCGCCGTGCAAACGGCTCCGCGAAAACCGCGACGGACGAAGTGAAGGAAAACCTCACCACGCTGCGCGATGACGCCAAGCACCTGGCAGGCTCGATCAAGAGCGCCGCGAAGGAACAGATCAATCATCAGCGCGACAAGATCGCCGGCGCCGGGGCCGAGGTCGCCGATCGCGCGCAGACGATGTTCTCGCACCTCGAAGACCAGGTGCGCACGCGCCCTGCCGCCGCCCTCGGCATCACGCTCGGCGCGGGCTTCCTCATCGGCCTCATGATGGCGGCGCGCCGCTAGCAACCGGTTGGTCGAACGCGCCGCCCTTCATCGCGTCAATTGGGCGGCGCATTCGATCTGGCTGAGTGTCGCGGCGGTGCGGCTCGCCGCCGCGATGCTCAGCCCCACCAACAAAACGCCGCGTTCCAGACGGACCGCGGCGTTTTCGTTTGACGCTGGTTATGCCGCCGCAGCGACGAGGGGCGGCGTCTCAGCCCAAACCCTGTAGCGCCCATTGTCCGCCTGGCGCGCCACCTGCGCGCCGAGCTGACGCGCGAAGGCTTCCACAAGCCGCACCTTGGCCTCCGGCTCCACAGCGATGCGCGGATCGAGCGGCGCGTTGATCGCGAAGCGGATCGGCCCGCCCTCGTCTTGCGTCATGCGCAGCACGAACTTTTCCCGCCCGCTCGGCGGCGCGTGATCGAGCGCGTTGGAGATGCTTTCGGCAATCAGAAAGCCCATCGGCACCGCGTGATCGACATCGCACCGAACAGCGTCGATATGCATTTCCAGCTCGATCTCGGCGATCGCATCGCCGCGCGACTGGGTTAGGTGGCGGGCGATATCGCGCGCGATCTCATCGAGCCGCACTTCGCGCACCTCGCCAGACGAGTAGATCCGCTGGTGGACAATCGACAGCAATTGCACGCGGTCATGCGCGCGCGCGAGGCCCCAGGCCTCGGACGTATCGTGCGCGGCGCGCGCCTGAATGTTGAGCAAGCTCGCAACCACCTGAAGATTGTTCTTCACCCGGTGATGCACTTCCCGCAGCAGCGCCCGCTCCTCCCGCAAAGCCTCCGCCAAGCGCTGCTCGCGCACCCGCAGCGTGCGCGCCATCGCCGTCAGCGTGCGCGCAAGGGAGCGAATCTCCTCCGGCGCGTTCTGCACATCTTCATTCAGCTTCACTTCGCCGCCGCGCACATAGCCGCGGGCCAATTCCTCAACCTGCTGAAGCGGCCGAGACACGAACGCCTCGATCGCAAGCCACCCCACGGTGATCGCGATGATCCACATCAACAGTGGCGAGGCGACTGCAAAGCCGAACGCAAGCATGTCTGAGAAACTGCGCGTCGGCGGGCGCCATGCCGTGACGAGGTAAAGGTCCGGCGCGTGCAGCGGCGTGATCAGCACGTCTTCGGCCGCGCCGCGAAACAGCAATTGGTTTGCATCAAGCGCGCGGCGCACCAGATCGGGGGACGGCAGCGCCGCTTCGCCTTCGCGCAGCAGCGGCGCGACGGGCGCCCCGCTCGCATCCACGAGCGCAGCCGTCGTCGAGACTGGCACATCCGCAGCGCGGACGATGCCGGTGAACCGGTCGAGCGGTGAGGACAGTCCGATGAAGCCGACGATCGCGCCCGCCTCATTGCGCAACGGCGCGTTCGCGCCGATGACGGGCACCCCGGCTAGCCGCCCGCGCGCCACGTAGCTGAACGCGATGTCGCCCCGTTCCTTCGCGGTGAGGAACGCGCGCGACTGCACGCGCACTTCGCTCGTAGGCTGCGGCACGCTGCAACGGATAACGCCGTCCGTCGACATCACGGCGATGGTGCCGATCCCTGCGTACTGTTCTGTGATGGACGCAAGCGCGTTGCGGCAGCCCGCCGGCGTCATCGCGCGAAGATTGCGCGCGGTTGAAAGCACGCGCAGCACGTCTGACATTTCCTGCGCGGCGCGCGACACACGCTCGCCGGCGCTGCGCGCGTCCGCGGCGCTGCGCTCTGCGACCGCGGCGCTGCGGCTCGCTGCGGTATTCACGCCGGTTTGGATCGCGATGGCCCCCGCCGGCAAAAGGGCGAGCGCCAAGAAGAGCGCAAGCCGGCCCCGGATGGAGCTGATCGAAAGCGCTTTAGGCCAGTACTTCGCGATCTGCTCGGCTATCACCATGTGCCGGTGCGGCTCGCTGCCGGCTCTGCCTCGGCGGCTTCGCGCCCTGCCAGCTCTTCAGCGTTGAGACCCAGCATATCGGCGAGCTTTTTGCGCGCGCGATTGGCCCGGCTCTTAATGGTGCCCACGGCGCATTGGCAGATGCCAGCCGCTTCTTCGTACGAGCATCCCGAGGCGCCGATGAGGATCAGCACTTCGCGCTGATCCGGCGGCAGCTGCGCGAGCGCGCGTTTGAAATCCTCAAGGTCGACGCGATCGTCTTGCGATGGGCGCGTCGCGAGGCGCAGCGCGTGCTGGCCGTCGACATCTTCAACCTCGCGCCGCTGTTTGCGCAGCAGCGAGTAATATTGGTTGCGCAAGATCGTGAAGAGCCACGCGCGCATGTTCGTGCCGGGCTCGAACTGCTCGGCGTGCGAGAGCGCCTTGACTACCGTGTCCTGCACGAGATCGTCGGCGCGCGCGGCGTTGCCGGCGAGCGAGTGGGCGAACGCCCGCAAGCTCGGTAGAAGGCTGATGAGCTCTTCTTTGAAGGTCATCGCCGCGCCGCTCATGAGCGCTCCTTGTTCGAACCCGTATCCGGGATGCGGTTGAGGATTTCGAGCAGGCTGTCAGGGACGTCTTCGTTCTCGACGTCATTATACACCTGCCCCAGCAGGCGCCCGATCTGCTCGTGGCTCTCATTCTTACGCTTGCGACCGCCATCTCCCGGACGATCTCGGCCGCCCGGCCCCTTATCCGTCATTGGTGACTCCAAGCTCTTTTCACGATCGCTCAGCATTGATTATTCCCCAGGAAGACCGGCCGGCGATGGTTACTCATGGGCCGCAAACGCAGGGGCCACGAATTTTGTTCCCGGGGACCCGGAACCTTTTGGAACCGGAGGCGTTGGCAGCCGATATCTTAGCGAGGAACGCCGCGCGCCCGGATCGTCCGCGACGCGGTTCTCCAATGGAGGGAAGATGTCGCTCGCAAAGTCGCTCGCGCCGCACCTGCCCTATTTGCGCCGTTACGCCCGCGCCCTGACCGGGGCCCAAAGGTCCGGCGACGCCTACGTCGCCGCGACGCTCGAGGCCATCGTGGTCAGCCCCGATATCGTAGCGAAACATGCCGACCTAAGGCTCGGACTCTACGAAGTGTTCCACAAAATCTGGGGGACGGCGCAAGTCGATGAACACGCCGACATTCTGCCCCAGACGTCCTGGAACGAGCTGAAGGCCCAAGAGCGCCTCCGGGCGCTGACCCCGCTCTCCCGCCAAGCGCTACTTCTCGTCACGCTCGAAGGCTTCACGGCCGAGGAAACGGCCCGCATTCTGGGCAAGAGCGACCGGGAGGTCACCGCGCTCCTCGATGAAGCGCTGGGCGAGATCGAGCGGCAAACCCGCGCCCGCGTGCTGATCATCGAGGATGAGGCCGTTATCGCCATGGATCTTGGCGACATCGTCCAAGGTCTTGGCCACCAAATCGCGGCGACCGCGACCACAGCGCGCGCCGCCGTGGAGGCCGCCGAGCGCGAGCGCCCGAGCCTCGTCCTGGCCGACATCCAGCTCGCGGACGGCTCGTCGGGGATCGACGCGGTCAACGCCATCCTCGCCTCGTTCAAAGTGCCGGTCATTTTTATCACCGCCTTCCCCGAGCGCCTGCTCACGGGCGAGCGGCCGGAGCCTACGTTCCTGATTACCAAGCCCTATTCGCCCGAGGCGGTGCGGGCGGCGATCAGCCAGGCCCTGTTCTTCGAAAGCACGGCCGCAATGGCTTGAGAACGGGCCTCGCCGGCCGCCGCGCGGCCGGTCCAGGCGCCCTAGCGTGAGGCTGACGCGAAAGCGCAACACTCGGGCCCAAAGGTTTGCAGGGGGTAGGTTTTCCTAGACTTGGCAAATTTAGGGCGGCACAAGGACTCTAGGCGGATTGGATCGCATTCGGCCGGCGGCGGGGTCTTCACGGCGCGCGCTGCGGGAACAGTCCGAGACGGAGCTTACCGCCGGGGCCGGCGCGCATGCGCTGGAGCCAGAGATTCAGGGCCTTCGGGCCATGCGTCAGGCGGCGTTATGAGGGAGAACTATTATGGGATCTAAGATCACCAAGACGGTCGCACTGGCCGCCTTGATGGCTGGGACCGCCGGCGTCGCCAACGCGACGGATGGCTGGTACGGCCAAGCCACCGTCGGCTACTCGTTCGACGGCGGCTTTGACACCAACAATGTAAGCGCACCGCCGACGAACCCGCCTGGGTTTGGCGGCGACAACGACTTCGGCAACTATTGGGCCGGCGCTCTTTCGTTCGGTTACGCGTTCGAAAACGGTCTGCGCCTCGAAGCTGAAGCCTCGAACCGTCAGAACGAAATGGACGCGTCGCCCTACCTGGATCTTGGCGGCGACGCCAACACCTGGGCCGGCATGCTCAACCTCATCTTCGACATGAACAAGGGCGGGACCGTCCAACCCTACGCGGGGATTGGCGTTGGCTACGCGCAAGTTGATGCGGACATGAACGACGCCGGCCCCGGCGGCATCTCGCGCGTGAGCGACGAAGATTCGGGCGTTGCGTATCAGTTCCTCGCTGGCCTCGGTTTCGCGCTCAGCGAACAGCTGACGCTGGACGTCGGCTACCGCTACCTTGGCGTT
>CAZXNY010000123.1:0-7905 GCA_964642205.1 uncultured Caulobacteraceae bacterium | reverse complement strand
ACTCGCGCGTAGTCGGTGTTCGGTGCGGTCCAACCGCAGCCCATGCAGCCTTCGCCTGTTGGCAGGCTGGGGTGATTGATGGAGACGAACGCGCCGGCCGCATCCGCGAGCACGTCGTTCATCGTGCGTTGACCGGCGACGCGAAAATCGATCACGCGCGTTGCGCCGATGGCGTTGGCGTGGCCTTGGAAGGTCGTGATCTCGCGGCCGGGCAGCAGCAGAAGATCGCGGTACGCGGGCTGCAGCGCGCGCAGTTCGTTGAACGCGGTCGTGGTGTTGTGATCGGTGATGGCGATGAAATCGAGACTGGCTTCGCGCGCGCGATCGAGCGTTTGCGAGACGAGGCTTGGGCCGCCCGGCGCGCTCGCGCCATCGCTGTGGCCGGTGTGCATGTGCAGGTCGCCGCGATACCAGCGCGCTTCGCTGCGCAGCGGCGCCTGTGCGAAGGGCGGCTCGTCGCCGCGATGGAACCAGATACGTGCTTCGTAGGAGTCGTTTGATCCTTCGCGCACGTTGGGCACGCCCAGTAGAAGGTGCCAGCGACCGGGTTGAATGGGGCCGGCGCGATAGGAGGGCGTCGCGCTCGTCTCGCCGATGACGATGCGGTCCTTGTTGCCGCCGGACCAGCCGCGCAGGCCTTGCGGATCGAACACGCCGAGATCGACGACCGTGCGTTGCTCACGACCGGTGTAGCTCAGGGCCACCGTGATGGCGGCGACGCCGCGCGGTACGCGGAATGGCGCTTCGATATATGTTTCGTGCTGCGCGCGGGTGAGCGCGCCGCGCAGCGTGACGTCCGGGACGAGCTCTTGGGCATGGACCGGCGTGAACCGTGCGAGCGCCGCCATCATCAGCGCGGCTAGCAGGAGCGCGAGCACGAGCCGGCCGGCCCAAAAGGCCATCCGGCGCTTCTCGCTTGACTTCGCGCGGCGGGGCGGCTCTTGATTGATCATTCAATCAAGGCCGCTTTGGCCGCAGGAGCGCCCCTTGGACGCGCGCACGAAGATCATCTTGGCCGCGATGGACCTGTTCTGGATGAAGGGTTTCAACTCGACCTCGATCGCGGACATTTTGAGCCGCACGCAGCTCAATTCGGGCTCTCTCTACCACGTCTTCCCCGGCAAGCAGGACGTGCTGATCGGCGTCTTGGAAGCGTACCGGGACGGCATTCACGAGATGCTGCTCGCGCCGGCGTGGGCGGGAATCGACGATCCGATTGAACGGATCTTTGCGTTGCTCAATGCCTACCGGCGCATGATCGTCGAGAGCGATTGCACGTACGGATGCCCGATCGGGTCGCTCGCGCTCGAGCTACATGAGCCGGACGAAAAGGTGCGCGAGTTGCTCGCGGTGAATTTCAAGAACTGGGTCGATGCGATCCGTGGTTGCCTCGACGAAGCGGGCGCGCGGCTGCCGGCGGACACTGACAAATTGGCGCTCGCGGAGTTCGTGCTGACCACGATGGAGGGCGGCGTGATGCAAGCGCGCACGCATCGCGATGTCGGCTTCTTCGAACGCAACGTGACGATGCTGCGCACGCATTTCGACTTGCTGGAAGCGCGTGCGCGCGTGCCTGCGTGACGATTAGAGAACGGGGGAGAGGGCGATGGACGTGAATTGGTTCGCGGTGCTGGCGGCAGCGGCGAGTTCGTTTTTCCTGGGCGGGCTTTGGTACGGCCCGTTGTTCGGCAAACAATGGCAAAAGCTTGCGGGCGTCACGGACGAGCAAGTGAAGAACGGCAATATGGCGCTGATCTTCGGCGGCTCATTCGTGCTGGCGCTGATCGCTGCGGCGATGTTCGCGGTGTTCATTGGCAAGATCGATGCGGTGACGGCGACGGGTTATGGGCTCTCAGCGGGGCTGTGCTGGGTCGCGACGAGCTTCGGGATCAACTACCTCTTCGAACGAAAGAGCCTTGGGCTGTTTCTGATCAACGGCGGTTATCACACGCTGCAGTTCACGCTGATCGGCGCGATTTTGGGCGCTTGGCACTAGCTGAAGATTTGGCGGGCGCCTCGCGCGCAGCGAGTTCGGCTTGCGCTTTCTTGGTGAGCTTGGCGCGCACCAATTCGTAGGCGTGATCGATTTGCTGTTTCACGATGGCGTCCGGCAGCGCCTTGTCTTGGCGGATCGTGATCCAGTGGCGTTTGTCGGTATGATAGCCGGGCGTGGTGGCGGCGTGCTCGGCGCGGAGGATTTCGCTCAGCACTGGATCGCATTTGAGCGTGAGGCGCGGATCTTCGGCGTTCGCCGCGATCGCGAACATCTTGCCGCCGATCTTGTAGACGAACACGCCCGGCCCGAACGGCTCGCCGACCTGGGCGCTGGGTTTGGCCATCAGAAGCGCGTGCAGCTTTTTGAGACTCAGCATGGGCAGAGCGTACCGCGCTCGGCGCTTTCCGGCGCAGGAGCAAAGAAAATGGGCCGGCGCATCGGCGCCGGCCCAGTTTGGTATTCCCAACCCAAATTCACAGTCCACGGTCGAACCCGGGACGAAACAATGAAGATGACTAGCTCGATGCTCCCGTAACGATGACGCCCGGCATCATGCGGCCATCAGAGTTATCAGAAGGTTCACCGAAGCCCGAATAGCTGTCGCTCGGGGCCACAATTTGCGGGGAAGCGGGCGTGCCCGGGCCATCCTGGCGGAGCGGGTCCTGCAGATAGCGGCACTGGCCTTCGAACACCGCGCCCATTTCGACCGAGAGGCTCTGGTGGACGATGTCGCCCAGAACGTGCGCGTTGCGCATCAGCTGAACCTTGCGGGCCCGAACCGATCCTTCGATCCGGCCATGCACGGTCACGCTCTCGGAGACGATGTCGCCCTTGACCATGCCGGTGTCGCCCACCGTCACGGCGCCGCCGCGGACATTGCCCTCGATCTCGCCGTCAACCTGGAGCTCGGCCCCATCGGCTTCGATCGTGCCTGAAATTTTGACGCCATTGGCGATGATGGAGGCGATCGTACGCCCGCCGCTGGCGGAGCGGCGCATCATCGGATCGGGTAGGGCGACGGCGTTTTCCGGCGGCTTACCCTTGTTCGTAAACATGTCGTCCAGCCCTTAAAAAGTTCACCGGATCATAGACCCGGCCCCGGAACCACACTTCGTAATGAAGGTGCGTGCCCGTGGAGCGCCCCGTCGACCCCATCGACCCGATACGTTGGCCGATGGCGACGTGTTCGCCGCGGCTGACTTGAATGTCGCGCAAGTGCCCGTAGCGCGTCTTGAAGCCGTGGCCGTGGTCGATCTCGACGACATAGCCGTAGCCAGATTTGACGCCAGCAAAAGAAACAGTGCCAGGCGAGGTTGCGACGACCGGCGCGCGATCGAACGCGGCCATGTCGAGGCCGGCATGGAACGCCGGGCGCCCGGTGAAGGGATCGACGCGCGGGCCGAAGCCGCTGGTCTCGCGATATTCGACCGCGACCGGCGGGGCGAGCGGCGTGGAGCCCGCGATGGCTTCGAGACGGCGGGATTCGCTGACGCGCGCGGCCACTTGCGTGACGCGGTGCGCGAAGGCCGGGTTGGTGTTGGAGTTGCGCAGGTACTCGACCAGATCCTGGGAGACCAGCGGGCCGCCTTGGCCCTCGGCGGCGCCATCGGCGTCCGTCAGGCGGGTCATGGAGACGCCCGTGAGGCGCAACACGCCGCGGACTTGTTCCGAACGCTGAACGACCGAATCTTCAAGCTCGGCCAGCGCCTGCTCTTGATCGGATTCGAGGCGGTCGACGCGGGCGCGGAAGCCGACGGTTTGAACTTGGTAGCCCTCGGCTGACATCGCGCGCGAGACGCGGGGCTCGGCTTCGTCGATCGAGGCCTGCATCAGGATGCGGGCGCCGTCACGCTCGATCGGGCGGGCGGCGGCCGTCAGGCTCGAGCCGCCGGCGTATTCGAGCAGGCTGCGGAGCACTTCGTGGCGGGTTTCGAATTCGTTAGTCGCGCGCTCAAACTGGGTTGTGCGCTCATCGAGCTGGGCTTGGGCGGCGGCGGCCTGGGCGCGCGCTTCGTTCAGCCAGCGATCGTATTTGGACTGGAGCCGCTCGACTTCGGCGTTCTGCGCCGTGTGCTGGGGGCCTTCCAGGAGGGTGTTCGCGGTCGCGTACACGCACCAGCCGGCGACCGAGACGGCGCCAAGGGCCAAAAGCGCTTGCCGGGACGGCGAAAGCGAGACGTAGCGAACAGTACCGCCGCTGCGATGATAGATTTGCCGCTCAGGAAAAGCGCGATCGAAGAGCGCTCGCGCCCGCAGTCCGAACTGGCTCATGTCCGCTCACCGCCCGCTAAAACGTCGTTTTTACCGTTAGCCCCGCCGTAACCATCACAACCCCAAACGCCCGGGGAATGCAACATCTCACGGCGCCCGTTTACAGGAATTTCAGCTTCTTTGCGCCGCGTTGAGCGCCGCAAGCGAAATCCGCGCCAAGTTGCTGTTTACGAAGGTTAAGAATAGGGCGCTCCGGTCTAGCCCGCGCCCAGTGCGGCCAAGACCTCATCCACATGTCCTTTCACTTTAACCTTCCGCCAGATGCGCTCGATCTTGCGATCCTTGCCGATCAGAAAGGTTGCACGCTCGATGCCCATGTACGTCCTGCCGTACATGCTTTTTTCAACCCAGACGCCGTATGACTCCGTGACTAGGCCGTCTGCGTCGCTGGCCAATGGCGCCTTCAGCCCATATTTGGCCGCGAACTTGTCGTGAGAAGCGATGCTGTCTCGCGACACGCCGAGGACGACGGCGTTCGCAGCTGCGAAATCATCGGCCTTTGCGGTGAAATCGAGAGCTTCTTGGGTGCATCCAGCCGTATCGTCCTTTGGGTAAAAATAGAGCACGACGCGCTTGCCCTTCAGGCGAGCGAGGTTGACGCGGCCGCCCCCGCTCGTCGACAGATCGAACTCGGGGGCGAGGTCGCCGGGTTTGAGCGGTTTGGACATTGATCGCCTCCCACTGACGCTGGCGCGTTGTGCGCCCAAGGCTCAGCGCGTCCACGCTAATCTCTGGCGCGCGTCTCGCAATGCGAGGCGGCGATGATCCGCCGGACGTCCCTTCTTGCAGCGAAATTCGCGCTGGTGCTCGCCGCGGTCATGCTGATCGCGCTTGGGGCGGCGTGGTGGCGCTTGTCGGCGGGGCCGCTCCAGCTGCCGGCGTTAACCCGTCAGATCGAGGCGCAGCTCAGCGCGGCGCGCGGGGGGCGGTCGGTCGATATCGCGTCGGTGCAGCTGTCCTGGTCGGGCGAGCCGCGGGCGCTGCAGCTCCAGGCGCAAGACATCCGCATCCTGGACGCTGAAGGCGCGGTGATCTCGCGTTACTCGGACGCCTCGATCGGGCTCAGCGTGCTGCAGCTGCTGATTGGGCGCATCGCGCTGGTGCGTGCTGAGTTCGATGGCGGCGACATCAGTGTGACGCGCAAACGCGAGGGCGAAACGCACATCGCGTTCGGCCCGCCGGGATCGACGCCCGACGTGGTGATCCCGGCAAGCGATGACGACGATCCGCTCGCAGAAAAAGTGCGGCGTGTGCTCGATGGGCTCGCGCGCGCGTTTCAACCGATTGGCCCAGGCGGGCCGCTGCGCGACATAACCATTCGCGGCGCGCGCCTTGAGATCATCGACGAGTTGGGCGGCGGGCGATGGCTCGCGGAAAACGCGGTGGTCGCGCTCAACCGCACGCGCGGCGCGCTGGCGCTTGCGGTCGACGCGGAGCTCGAGGGCGCAGGCGCTGTCGAAGGCAACGCGCCGGCCAATTTGCGGATCACGACAGATACGCGCTTCCAGGAAGCCCTCGTTGAATTCGGCGCGCGCGATGCGCGGCCGCGCGCGCTGTTTTCGCCGGCGATGCTTGGCGTGTTCGCCGGGCTCGACGCGCCGATGACGGCGCAGATTACGATCGGGCTCGACCGCGAGCGGGGCGTCAATCAGTTCGAGGGCGCGCTTTCGCTCGGACGCGGCGGCGCGGTGATGGCGGGTGAGCGTTTCAGTCTCGATGGCGGACGCTTGCATGGGCGCTATGAACTTGAGACTGACGAACTCGTCATCGACCAAGTGGCGCTTGCGGGGTCGCGCACGCGGATTAGCGGCGAAGCGCGGCTTGCGAACGCATCGTCGCTGTTGCGCACCGCGCCAGATCAGGCGGCGGCGTTCGATCTGACGCTCCCATCGGCGACGCTCGACGTGCCGGGCGTGTTCGAGGAGGCGTTCGATCTGCAGCGCGTGCGCGTCGCGGGCGAGATCCGTGACGGCGTCATCAATCTCAGCCGGCTCGAAGCGCATCGTGGCGAAGCGCGGTTGGAAGCGACTGGACGCATCCGTTTCGCGGCGCTTGGGGCCGAGCGGAAGCTCTATCCGGGGATCCAACTTAACGGGCAGATCACTGGCGCGCTCGATCCGCGCACCGTGCTGGCGCTGTGGCCAAAGCCGTTTGTCGAGGGCGCGCGGACTTATCTTTCAGACGCACTCGTTGGCGGACGGATCAGCGACGTTGCTGTGCGGATGGACATTCCGCCCGAAGAGATCGCGGGGCGGCAACTCGGGGATCGCAGCCTCGAATTGTCGTTCGCCTTCACCGATGGGATCATCCGCTACATCAACACGATGAGCCCGATCACGGCGGCGCGCGGCACGGCCACGCTGCGCGGCAACAGTTTCAACATGACCGTGAGCGATGCGCGCCTCGATGGGCTGGTGATCAGCGAAGGGCGCGTTGAGATGCCCCGCCTCAATCCCAAGGGCGAGATGGTGACGATCCGCGCCCGTGCGGACGGCGATGCGCGCGCGCTGATCGGGCTTTTGATGCAGGAGCCGATTGCGCTCGGGCCGCGCCTGCCGCTTGAGCCCGCGACGATCGGCGGACGCGGCACAGCGAGCCTTGTGCTGCAGCGGCCGAACCTTTCGAACGTGCCGTTCGAGGATTTGCGCTTCACGGTGGATGGCCGGTTCGAGAACGTGTCGGGCACGATGCGCGAGAACCGACTTGCGCTGACGGAAGGCCGGCTGCGCGTTGCGGGCGATCAGGATGCGATCACGATTTCCGGGCCGATGCGGCTTGGCGCATCGCAAGTCGATGTGTCGTGGACAGAGAACCTTCAAGCACGCACCAATTCGTCGCGCTATCGCATCGCGGGCACATTCGATGCCGACGATCTGGAGACGCTTGGCTATCCAGCGCGCCTTGCAACGCGCGGGCGCATCGGCGTTGATGTGACGGGCGTTGGCACGGGCTTCTCGATCTCAACCGCGCAAGTCGCGCTCAATCTTGGGCCAGCGACGGCGTTTCTGCCGCGCAATTTCTGGGTCAAGCGGCCGGGCACGGCGGCGACGGCGCGCTTTAATGTTTCGCGCACGCAGGACGGCGGCTACGCGCTGACGGATATCGACGTGCAGGGCGCGGGCCTCGCCACACGCGGGCGTGTGGGCCTGGCGTCAAACGGCATGCTGCGCGAGGTCGATCTACCGAGCTTCACGGTGGATGGGCGTGCAAACCTCGCGATCACAGGACGGCGCGGAAGCGATGGCGCGCTCGAATTTACCGCGCGCGGGCCGATGATCGATGCCGCGCCTTTCCTCGATGTCGTCGAAGAAGAACACGCGCCGCCGCGCCGGCCTGCTGCGGCGCCTTCGCCAGCGGCGGGCAACGTTCAGGCGAGCGCGACGCCAGCTGCGCCGCCCGTCGAGACCTATCGCATTGCGCTGCGCGCCGATCGCATGGAATTGCGCGGCGGCGTGGTGATGACGAACACGACGAGCGATCTGGTGCTTGTCGATACTGCACTGCAGACGCTCGTTACGCACGGCACGACCGGTCAGGGCCGCGCGCTCGATCTCGCGCTCGGGCCGCGCGCGGCCGATCCGCAGGGGCGCGTCGCGTTCCGCGCGGACGATGCGGGATTTGCGTGGCGCGGCTTCACT
>CAZXNY010000122.1:0-7933 GCA_964642205.1 uncultured Caulobacteraceae bacterium | reverse complement strand
CGCCCAACTCTTCCTTGAGATCGCCCATCGCTTTGCGCTCGATGGCGTCGGCGACTTCGTAGGCTTCCTCGATGGTGTAGGGGGCAATGGTCGCAAACGTCTGCTCGACATCCCACGGGCAGCCGTCCTTCGGATCGCGCAGCCGCCGCATCACCTCCAGCACGTCCTCAAGCGCTACCGAGGAGCGCGAAGGCGCGTCAGCTTGGGCTCTATCTATCTGATTAGACGCGGTTTTGTGCGGCATGCATGACTCGCATAAGATATATTATGGGCAATAAACGCAGGACGGCGTGCTAGTCGGCTGAGAGTCCGGTGGCTCGGAGCATCGGCCAATTGCGCCGCGCGGCCAAGGCTCGCGCTAACGCGCCAGATCGATCGCCATGCCGTCGAACGCTGGCTCCACGCTGTCCGGGAGCTCAGCCCTCAGCCGCGCATAGTCGAGGTCGAGGTGCATGTTCGTCAGCACCGTGTGCCTGGGCGCGATTTGATCGCGCCACGCCAGCGCCTGCTCGACGCTCGCATGCGTTGGATGCGGTTTGTAACGCAGCGCGTCCACGATCCAGAGATCGAGGCCCCCTAACCGATCCAGTGTTTGTTGGGGTAACGTAACGACATCGTTCGAATAGCCGACGCCATCGAACCGGAAGCCGAGCGAGACGACGCCGTGTCCGTGATCCTGCGCGAGCGGCGTGAACGTGATCGCACCGCCTGGCCCGTCGATCGTCACGTCGGCGCCGTCGTACAGCTCGCCCGCATCGTTGAGGATCGCCGGGTAAGCCCCCTCTCCCACGAAGATGTATCCAAAGCGCCGCATCAGGCTCGTGCGTGTCGGCGCGTCCATCCACACCGGGATGCGCTTCCTCATGCGCAGCACGATGGCGCGGATGTCGTCGATGCCGTGGGTCTGATCGGCGTGATCGTGCGTGTAGAGGATCGCATCGACGTGGCTGACCTTCGCCGCATAGAGCTGCTCGCGCAGATCTGGCGACGTGTCGATCAGCACGCTCGTGCTGTCCTTGGGCGCGCCCGCCGCGCCTTCCCAGCGCTGCACGAGCAACCCACACCGTGAGCGGCGGTTCTTCGGCTCGTTCGGATCGCACACGCCCCAGTCGCCATCGGCGCGCGGCACGCCGCCCGACGATCCGCAGCCCAGGATGGTGACGCGCAGCGTGCTCATGCGTGCGCCTTCGTCGGGATGCGCGAAAACAACCGGTGGAAGTTGTCGGCGATCCGCACAGCGCAATCCTCACGCGGCAGCCCGCGCAGCGCCGCGAACGCGGCGTACACGTCCGCAACGTGCACCGGCTCGCACCGGCGCCCACGGTGCGGCACGGGCGCGAGGTACGGGCAGTCGGTTTCGAGGATCACGCGATCGAGCGGCGTCATCTCCGCGATCGCACGCACATCGTGCGCGTTCTTGAACGTCATGATGCCTGAGAACGAGATCGTCGCGCCAAGCGCCAGTGCGCGGCGGGCGAGGCGCTCTCCGCTCGTGTAGCAGTGCATGAGGAGTCGGAAGGGCCCCCTCTCCCACTCCTCCTCCAAGAGGTCCCCCGTGAGGTCGTCGGCCTCTCGCGTATGCACGATCAGCGGCAAATCGGTCGCGCGCGCCGCCTCGATGTGCGCGCGGAAGACGCCGAGCTGATCGACGACCGGGCTGAACGTGTAGTGCAGGTCTAGCCCACACTCGCCGATGCCGACGATCTTCGGGTGCTGCGCGCGTGCGATCAACTCGTCGGCCGTGAGCGATGCATGATCCTTCGCGTAGTGCGGATGCGCGCCGACTGTCGCGTAGATGTCTGGATCGCCTTTGGCCACCGCGAGAACGGCGTCGGCGTTTTCGATCTTATCGCAGATCGTCACCATCGTGCCGACGCCGCCGTGGCGCGCGCGCGCGATGACCTCCGCGCGGTCCGCTGCGTACGCCTCGTGGTGAAGGTTCACATGGCTGTCGATCAGCATCGCGTCCGTCATGGCCGGGCGTTCACCGCGCGGTCAAGCACGCCCGCCGCGCGCGCGAGCGCGTGCGCCGCGTCCATGTCGAGCTCATCGCTCTCACGGCGAATGTCTTCGAGCGCGGACCATGCGGCCGCCCAGCGGTTCTCGTGCGTCTCCTGCGCCCGCGCGCGCAACCAATCGCCCGCGATCTCAAGTGTCAGCGCCAAATCGCCGCCGCCGCGCTCCAGCATCACGGGCAGCACCGCGCCCGCGCCTTTGCGCGGCAACGCGGCGAACGCTTCGTCGAGCGCCTTGGCTGTGTCTTCCCCGCCTTGCGCCTTGAGCGCGATCGCAAGACCAGGCCGGCCCTTGGCGAGCCGCAGCAACGCGGGGCTCACATCACCGGAGGCCTCGCGCACCGCAGCGTCATCGAGCGCACGGAGCGGCAAGCGTCTGCAGCGTGAGCGGATGGTCGCAAGCGCGGCGCCAGGCGCGTGACACACGAGCAGCAGGACCGCGCGCGGGGGCGGCTCCTCAAGTGTCTTCAAGATCGCGTTGGCGGCGTTGCGGTTGAGCTCGTCGACAGCGTCGACGATTGCGACGCGCATACCTCCTTCGGCAGGAGCCATCGAAAAGAAGCGGCCAAGCTCACGCGCGTCATCGACGGTGATTTCACCACGCGGCTTGCCCGTACGATCGTTGATGCCGCGCCGCAGCACGAAGAGATCAGGATGTGCGAGCTGCGCGACGCGGCGGAAGACGGGATCGTCCTCGCGCGTATCGAGTGGCCTCGGCCCGGCGCGCTGCGCGCCAAGTGCGGCGCGCGCAAACCGGTACGCCAGCGTGGCTTTGCCCAGGCGGCGCGGTCCCGTGATCAGCCAGGCGTGGTGCAGGCGTCCGGCGCCGAGCGCATCTGCGAGCGCGCCTTCCGCATCGTCATGGCCGACGAACCGCGCATTCTCTCGTGGATGCGTCGTGTCCGGCGCCTGATCCGGTTCCGCTGTCATGTTTCCAGCCTAGCAGCGTGCGCGCGCTAGCCCAAACGCGCCGCGATCAAGGACCGGGCGGCCGCCAGCGTCTCGTCGCGCGGCTTGGCGGCGTCGATCACCGCGCAACGCGCGGGTTCACGGCGTGCAATATCCAAGAACGCGGCGCGCACGCGAGCATGAAACGCGGCGCCCTTCGCTTCGAATCGGTCCTCGCCGGAAGCGGCGCCGCGTGAGCGCAAGAGGCCGTCGGTTGGATCGAGGTCGAGCACGAGCGTGAGATCCGGCGCGGGCGCATCGATGAGACGATGCAGTGCTTCGAACGCGGTGGCATCGAGACCGCCGGCGGCGACTTGGTACGCGTAAGTGCTGTCGACATAGCGGTCGCACAGCACCCACGCGCCACGCGCCAGCGCCGGCCGGATTGTGCGGTCGAGGTGATCGCTGCGCGCGGCGGCGAACAACAAGGCTTCGGCGATTGGGCTCCAGCGGTCGGCGCTGCCAGACACGAGCAATGCACGGATCGCATCCGCGCCTGGCGCGCCGCCCGGTTCGCGCGTTTGCACGACGTCTTTGCCTTCGGCGCGCAGCGCTTGTGCAAGCGCTTGTGCGAGCGTCGATTTGCCGGCGCCTTCGCCGCCTTCCAGCGTGATGAAGCGCCCGCGCGCCGTCACGAGCCGCCACCAAAGGTGCGCATCATGCCTGTCCACGCCTGCGCAAACCAGTTCGCGCCGCCGATGCGGCGCCCAGCCACCAACGGGTATTCGCGTCGTGGAAAGCCCGGCCCTTCCACCACGAGCTTCGCGACTTCCTGACCTTGCGCGATCGGCGCGCGGATTGGGCCTTGATATGTAATGTGCGCGGTCAGGCCGGCGCGCGCCGCATGCGTGGCGCCGACATAGACGCCCGCCGGCGCAACGAGCGGCACCGTATTGCGGCCCCCGAGATAGACTTGCGCTTCACCGACGACCGCGTTCGGTTCTGCAAGCGCAACGACTTCATAGTCGTGGAACGCGGCGCGCATCAACCGCAGTGCTTCGCTCCGCCGTTCCGCCATCGTGCGCGTGCCGTTGAAAACGATGATGCGGCGCTGGTCGTTCAGCACCGCAGAGCCGACAAGGCCGTAGCCACTGTCGGTCGTATGACCGGTCTTCATACCGTCCGCACCAGTGAACGCGCCAAGCAGCGGATTGCGGTTCTCTTGCGTGCGATTGTTGAATGCGAAGGTCCGCTCCGAATAGAGCCGGTAGATATCCGGATAGGTCGTGATCAGATGGCGCGCGAGGCGCGCAAGATCGGCTGTCGAGATCACGTGCTCCGGATCAGGCAAGCCCGTCACATTGCGAAACCGCGCGGAGCGCAAGCCGAGTTCGCCCGCTCGACGGTTCATCTCCGCGACGAACGCCTCTTCTGATCCTGAGATCCCCTCCGCGAGCGCGATACACGCATCGTTCGCCGACACGATGATCGCGCCGCGAATGAGATCGCCCACGCGCACACGCGAGTTGAGTTCGAGGAACATGTGCGAGCCATCGGACATAGCGCCGTTGCGCCACGCGTTCTCGCTGATGGGATAGGTCGTGTTCTCCGTGATCGCGCCGGCGTGCAGGCGTTCGGCGACAATCAAGATCGTCATCAGCTTCGACATTGAAGCCGGCGGCACCGGTGTTTCGCAGTCGTCGCACGCCAGCAGAATGCCCGTACGGCCGTCGAGGATCGTCACGTGCTGTGCGCCCGCAACTACGGGCGCTGCAGCGGCGGCGGCCGGCTGCGCCCGTCCGCGGCGGCGTTGTGCGTCCGCGGTGTCGGCCCATTGCAGCGAGGCCAGCACCATGAGGGCGGTGAGGATGAGCGCGCGCATCGATAACCCCTCGGCGTTGCCGGCGCTCTGGCGTCGCTGGAAGCGACTCAGCCGCGCCGGGCGCTTCGGTCTAGATACGCGCGGTTACGGGAGCGTCAAACGCGGGGCGCTGCGCGGCCAAGATAGCGCACACGCACGTCCGCCACCCCAGCGCGCCGGAAATCGAGCGCATCGGCGCTGGCGCCGGAAAGATCGATCAACCGGCCGCGCACAAACGGCCCACGGTCGTTCACTCGCACGATGATGGCGCGGCCGTTGGCGGTGTTGGTCACCTCCACCAAGCTCCCGAGCGGCAGCGTGCGGTGGGCGGCGGTCAGCGCGCCATGATTGTAGGGCTCTCCCGTCGCGGTGGGGCGGCCGTGGAGCATGCGTGCGTAGTAGGAGGCGACCCCTTCGGCCTCATAGCCGCAAGCCGTATCGTTTTCGTCGCACGTGGCGAGCGCGGCCGAGGGCGTGTCCGCAATTTCCGGCAGGTCCGCCGGCGCTGCCGCGCTGGTCATGGCGAAGAGGGCGAGGGCCGCCAAGGCGGCGCGAGAGGCTGGAAGCACGCGGTCCTGTCCCGGTTGTTGGACAGGTCCGAAAGACGCAAGGCGCGGGCCAGGTTCCCTCGCCGATTAGGCGATCCGTAGTTGGCCCCACAAAACCAATAGCTTAGCGAGCGGCGACGATCGCTTCGGGGTAGCCCAACGAGGCCACCTGAGCGCGTGCCGTCTCAGCTGCACCGCGGCTCTCGTAGCCGACCACGCGCACCCGGAAGACTTCGCCCCGGGCCGTTTGGCGGGGCTCGACGAGCACCTGACCAGCGGTTTCGAGAGCCGCACGCACCCGATGGGCGTTCGTGAGATCAGAGAAAGCACCGACTTGCACTACGTAAGCACCCCCTGCCCCAGATGCTTGCGGAGCCGCCGCAGTCTGCACCAGGGGCGCTTCGGACGGCGCGGGGCGAAGCGGCGTGCCAATGAAGGGTTCGGATTGAACGGCCGGTTGGGGAAGGGCGGCCTGCGCCCCCTCCCCTACTCCGTAGCGGCGTGGAGCGGGGCCGAGATAGCGCACGTGGACGCGTGCCGTGCCCTGGCCCTCGAAGCCGAGCACGTCGGCCGTCCGGCGCGACAGATCGATTAGGCGGCCGCCGACGAAGGGCCCGCGATCATTAATCCGCACGATCGCTTCTCGGCCATTGGCGGCGTTGGTGACCTGGACAAGGCTGTTCAGGGGCAGCGTCGGGTGCGCCGCGGTCAGGCCTTCTTGGTCGTACGTCTCGCCGTTGGCTGTCTGACGGCCGTGAAAGTCTGGGCCGTACCATGAGGCGAGCCCGGTCTGCTCGTAGCCGGGTTCAGGGGTCGGCACGTACGTGCGGCCGTTCACTTCGTACGGCGGACCGACGCGCTCGCGTTCAAGCCAAGCCGGCCGCTGCGGGGGCGGCGCGGGCGGCGGCGCGGAAACAGCGGCGGCAAGTTGAGACCGCGCCGGCTGTGGCGCCGGTTCGGCGTCGTCGGGCCCATCGGGTTCGCCTTGCAGCTCTTCGGGATCGGCCGGGGGGGCCAGCAGGTCCGGATCGCGACTGGCGCGGTTGGCTGGACGGGTCAGGTCGAGCATCCCGCTCGACGCTGACCGTTGCTGGGCGCCGTAATTGTAGCTGTCGGTGAGCGCCGCCATGCGGCGCGGCGCGGGAGCCGGCGCGGCGGCTGCGGGCGCACCGCTCTGCCCAAGATAGGAAATCGGCGCGCGACCCTGCGCGAGCGCTGCGGGTGCGCCAAGCGTGATCACCGGGATCAGGAGAACGCCAAAACCGAACGCTGCGCGGGAGATAGCCATGCCCGTGGTCTATCAGAGCCGCGTTGAAGCCCGGTTAGGTTTCACGGTTGATGGCGGTTCACCAACATTCAGTGTACTTCGCGCGCCGCCGCCCCTGCGCGGCCCGGACAGGTGGCCGAGTGGTTTAAGGCAGCGGTCTTGAAAACCGCCGCGCTCGCAAGGGCGCCGTGGGTTCGAATCCCACCCTGTCCGCCAATGCGATGCACGTATGTGCCTGATTTAATTGTGTTTATACCAGCGCCGCACTTTGCTGTTGCAGCTTATTCCCCCTTTATCTCCCCTCCTAATCGTCGCGGGGTCGACGCGCTTAACAAGTACTGGTCGGGTTTTTTGTGCCCGCACCGCGGCAAGTGGGCCGGTACATCGCGACTCCAATGTTCGACTCGGTTGCGCTCGGCGCTGAATTTGGGCGACTGATCGCCTCGGCGGGGCTGCGAAGCACCTAAATCCAAATTGAGACTCGCGACCTGGGGGCTTCCGTGTTCTCGATGACCTTGCTGCTGCTTATTCGCGGCTCGCTAGGCTTCCTAAACGTTGAGCGCATCGGTCGGTCCTTAGTGACCGCTCGAACGCTATTGCGGGAAGATTGGCGCGACTTTGCTCTCGCGCTGGCGGCCGGTGTGCTGCTTGTGCCGATTTCCTTGGGCAGATATGCGCCCGCACTCGATGCGTTGCGCCTTCCTGGGCTTTTCGCCGCTGCATGTGTTGTTGTGGTGTTGCTCGTGCGATCCCGAAGGTCGGCAAGCGTCACCTCCGACAGCGCAGCGGCGCTCGGTAGTTTCATATTCATCACAGCCGCCGTTTGCGGTTGGTTTGTGCCTCTGATGCTCATGCGGTTTGATACCGGCACTGATCTTTCAGTGATGCTTGGCATTGATCGCATCTGGTTTGAACCTTGGGCCGCGCTGAACCGCCCATTGTCAGGGCTTGGCCCCTATCTCGCAGTTCGTCTCACACCGTCATCCCTTTGGGGCTTTGTTGCAATCATCGCCGTCTTGCGTGTGGGCACGGCGTGGGCCCTCTACGAATTGGTTCGGAGGTTGCTTCCCGAGTCGCGTTTCATCGCGGTCGTCTGCGCTTTGCTCTTTGTGGTTTTTCCATCGGAACTAGGCAGGTTCGATCTGTGGTCGATCATCTATCACAGCGGAGTCTTCTTCCTTATCGCAGCGATGGCGCTCCTCGTGGCGTCCTGTCAGAGCGGCAACCGAATTCTGTTGATCGTCGCATGCATCGCGCTGGCGATTTCGTTGCTGCACTACGAAACAGGCTTTCCAATCGCGGCCCTCGCGCCAGCCTTGTTGTTTCTACTGCCTGCCAAGCGCCACTCACTTCT
>CAZXNY010000121.1:2066-7952 GCA_964642205.1 uncultured Caulobacteraceae bacterium | reverse complement strand
CGCTACACGCCGATCGCGCGCCGCCAGGATCGCCCGGACGCGATCTACTGGTTCTTGCGTAACCACCCGGAAATTCCGGACTCCAAGATCGTGAAGCTGATCGGCACGACGAAAGCGACGATCGAACAAGTGCGCGAGCGCAAGCACTGGAACTCGACCAACATCAAGCCGGTGGATCCCGTCTCGCTCGGCCTCTGCTCGCAAATCGAACTCGACGCGGTCGTGGCCGAGGCGGCCGCGCAGCGCGCGAAGGAAGAAGCCAAGAAGCGCAAAGCCGAAGGCGGCGCATCGCTCCGCCCCGCGCAAGACACCGTGCCGCCCGAAACCTACGAGCGGAACGAGGAAGAAGAGGACGCGTAAACACCGGCCGCATCGCCTCCCCCGCCCGGCGGGGGAGGTTTATGCACAGGCTTTGATGGGCGCTAAGCGAGCATCTTTGCTTCGGAGCGCCCGAAGCAAGCGCATCAGCGGCACTGGCGATTGAAGCGCGCGTTCGGCGCGTCAGTGATCGGACCTGCTTCGCAGGTTTTCAATTTCTTCTTTGATTTTCAGCTTTTGCCGCTTCATCTCGGTGAGGCGGGTAGTGTCTGTGGCGGGATGCGTGGATTCCAGCCGGATTGCTGCGTCCAGATCCCGGTGCCGGAGGTCGAGTTCGCGAATTCGCGATTCTAGAGCCATTGGCGCGACTCCTCTGTTGACCCTGTCAATGTGGCGCCGGTTCGCCGCTGAGTCCCGTCACATCGTGTTACAGTAAGGTCACAACGCACTCACGGCTGCGTGACGAGGCGCCCGGCGCCATCCAACGCGGCGCCGCGCCGCCAAGCATGGTTATCCTGCCTTTACAGCCCTTTGAGCGCGTGGCTTAGCTCGCCCCAACGGCGAACATCGCTGGCGAACATCGTGGCGAGCCACGTTCAGGCAAAGGCGGTCGGACTACCGGGCGATGGACGACGGCGAAGGCTTCGACATTCAGGACACGCCGGAACAGCGCGCGCTCAAAACGCGGCTGGTCGAGCTGCGCGAAGAGCACCGTGCTCTCGATGCAGCCATCATGGCGCTTGCGCAGCAATCGGGCGATGCGCTGCAGCTTGCGCGCCTTAAAAAGCGCAAGCTTGCCCTGAAGGACCAGATCCAGTGGATCGAAGACAGGCTGACGCCTGACATCATTGCCTGAAGTCATCATCGCCTGAAGAACATCATCGCGTAGCGGGACGGTATGAAGAGCCATAATTTGAAGATCGGCCTTGCGCTCGCCGCGCTCGCCGCCGCGTTGCCAAGCGTCGCGAATGCCGATGATCGGCCCGCCGAAGAAAAAGGCGTGCTCTCCTTCGTCGGCGAGAATGACAGCCTCTCCTCCGGCGCCGACCGCAACTACACGAGCGGCATCAAGCTCGCGTACGTCTCGCCGAGCGAAGGCGTGCCCGATTGGCTGCACGGCGCCGGCGGCTTCACGCGCGCGCTGTCTGGCGCTGAGCCAAGGTTCTGGGGCGTCGCGCTCGGCCAATCGATCTTCACGCCCGAAAACATCGCCGCCAATCCCGCGCCGCCGACGGAGCATCCTTACGCGGGCTGGCTCTACGTGCAGCTCATGGTGGCCGCCGAAGAAGACACGCCCGCCGGCATCGCGCCTGGCTATCTCGACACGTACGAGCTTGAGTTCGGCGTCGTCGGCCCAATGGCGGGCGGTGAAGAAGCGCAGCGCGGAATCCACCAGATTCTCGACGCGCCCGATCCGCAAGGTTGGGACAGCCAACTCGAAAACGAGTTCGCCTTCGCCGCCTCGTTCGAACGCCGCTGGCGCGCGCTGCGCGTGTTCGCAGCGGTCGGTGACGGCGGCTTGGAAGCGGACCTCACGCCAAACGCCGGCGTCACGCTCGGCACGCTGCGCACCGAAGCGCGCGCGGGCCTCACCGCACGCATCGGCTACAACATCGACAGCGATTACGGCCCGCCGCGCGTGCGCCCCTCGCTCTCAGGCGTCGAGCATTTCGGCGGCGGCTTCTCGTGGAGCGTTTTCGCCGGCGTCCAAGGCCGCGCCGTCGCGCGCAACCTCTTCCTCGATGGCAACACGTTCATCGATGACGGCCCGAGCGTCGAACGCAACCCGCTCGTCGCCGAAGCGCAACTCGGCGCCAGCGTCAGCGCCGGCGATTGGCGCCTCTCCTACACATACGTGATGCGCACCGAAGAGTTCGAAACCCAAACCGCCGATCAAGACTTCGGCGCACTCGCGCTCAGCGTCCGGTTCTGAACCGGCCAGAGCGCGAGCGCCGCGAGGATCGCCCAGCCGCATTGCAGCACGGTGATGGAGAGTGCGCCCTGGCGCGCTTCGAGCGTCATCGTCCCGCTCGCGAGCCATCCGAGCAGCCCGACACCCACGGCGAGCCCGGCGACGCGCGCCAGCGCCACGCGCCATCCGCCGCCACGCGGCCAACCCAGCGACCACAACACGATCGCCGCCGAGAACAGCGCGCCATGCACCATCGCGAACGAGCGATTGAGCCACACGGTATAATTTACATAGCCCTGCATCACGGTGCGATCTGCGCCCGCACGGATCGCATCGATCATCTCGGGAAAAATCAGCCCGCTCATCGTACCCGCCAGCATCGTGAACACAGCGCTCAGCGCGTAGAAACAGAGCGCCGGCAGCACCAACGGTCGCGTGAACCCGAGCCGGCGCGAGAGCACCACAAAGCCAAACAGCAGCACCGGCTTCATCGTCAGCGCCGCGCCGTGCACGAGGCCCGAAAGGCTTAGCCAGAAAAACACCGGCGGCCCCGCATGGCTCGGATGAACCACCATCAGCGCGATGTAGATGATCGCGCCCGCCGCCAAAGACAGTGCTCCGGCGCGTTCCAGCGCCGCCTCGTCCCGCATTTCGTCGCTCATGCGTTTACGCCTCCACCGCATTGGCTAGGCTGACGCCCGGCCACCGTCGCGCACAATTGCCGGACACAGGAGCCGCGAATGTCCGGAAACATCGATCGGCGCGCGCAGCGCACCCGCGATCTGCTCGCGCAAGCGCTCATGGACCTTGGCGCGGCGCGGGGTGTCGACGCTGTCGTCGTCACCGATCTTGCGGAAAAGGCGGGCGTCGCTCGCTCCACGTTCTACGCCCACTACGCAGGAAAGGACGCGTTTCTCGTCCAGAGCTTCACAAACCTCATCGCAAAACTCGCTGCGTTCGGAGCGGACGATGCGGTCGTTCCGGCGAGCCCGCTCTTTCGCCACGTCGCGGCGGCGCGCGCGTTTGCAAGCGCGCTGCCCAAATCGGAGGCCTACCCGGCCATGATGGCGTCAGGCGAAGCCAAGCTCCGCGAGATCGTGTGCGCACGGCTGGCGCAGCAAAAGCCAGATTGGCCAGCGACGCGCCGCGAGGATGCAGCTGTGTTCATCGCCGCCGGATGCTTCGGCCTGTTGCGCTGGTGGATGGAATCCGGCGTCGCTGCCGATGTCGCGCGTATCGAGGGCGCATACACGCGGCTCGCACATAACGCACTTCAAGACGCGTAAGTTAGAACGCCTCGAACGCCTGCGCCTTGATCCGGCGCGCGTGCTTTTCGGCGTACATCGCCTCGTCCGCGCGCGCGAGCGCGGTTTCGGGATCTTCCGGCGTGTGCATCACATGCAGCCCGATCGAGCCGCGCACACGGTGCGCAACGCCCTCGTGCAGCAACGCCGCGCCATCGATCGCTTCGGCCAGCGCATCGGCCTTGCGCGCGGCTTCTTCGGCGCTGACCTCGTTCAAGATCACGCCAAACTCATCGCCGCCGATCCGGCCAACGACATCGCTCTCACGCACTTGATCGAGCAACAGGCGCGCGACGTGCTGCAGCACGGCGTCGCCCGCGGCGTGCCCATAGCTGTCGTTGATCGATTTGAAGCCGTCGAGATCGATGTAAAGCACCGCAGCCGGGCGCTTGTAACGTTCGACCACTGAGAGCGAGCGGTGCAGTTCGCGCATGAAGCCGCGCCGGTTGAGCGCGGGCGTCAGCGTGTCGCGATCCGCAAGCTCCTCCACTTCCGCCAAACGCGCGCGCAACGTCGCGTTCTCGGCGGCCAGGGCGCGCATCGCTTCCTCGGCAAAAACTGCCTCCGAAGCACTTGTGCGGGGGCGGACCCACAATCTCATGGCGCAAGCAATCGCCCGAGCAGGGTAAAGGTCCGCTTAATGCAGGCTAACCCGTTGTTATCCACACACTTCCGGCAACGAAACATCCGCGTTGCGTGACCTGGATTCCGGCGCGCGGGCGCCTATAGTGCGCGCTCCCTCGGTTTAGGGCTCTCCGTGACCACTGCATCCTCCACGCCGTCCGCCGCGCCTTTGGTGGGCGTCATCATGGGTTCACAGTCGGATTGGGAGACGTTGCGCGCCACATCCGAGACGCTCACGAAACTCGGCGTGCCGCATGAATCCAAAGTGGTTTCCGCGCACCGGACGCCCGACCGGATGGCCGATTACGCCAAGAACGCCAAAGCGCGCGGCATCAAGATCATCATCGCCGCCGCTGGCGGCGCAGCGCACCTGCCCGGCATGACCGCAGCGTTCACGCCGCTGCCCGTGCTCGGCGTGCCGATTCGCAGCGCGAGCCTCGCCGGCGTCGATAGCCTCCTGTCCATCGTGCAAATGCCGAAAGGCATTCCGGTTGGAACCCTCGCCATCGGCGAAGCCGGCGCGGTGAACGCCGCCCTCCTCGCCACCGCGATTCTCGCTCTCAACGATTCGGCGCTCGCGGCGCGGCTCGACGCCTACCGCGCCGCGCAGACCGACGCTGTCGGCGAAGCGCCAGTCTAATGCCAACAGGTCTGATGCTCCCGCCGGGCGCAACAATCGGCATTCTCGGCGGCGGGCAACTCGGCCGCATGCTCGCGCTCGCCGCGGCCGAACTCGGTTTCGACGTCCACATCTACACGCCCGAAACCGACAGCCCCGCCGCGCGCGTCGCCGCGCACGCAACCGTCGCGGCGTACGACGATCGCGACGCGCTCACCGCCTTCGCCCGCGCCGTCGACGTCGTCACCTACGAGTTCGAAAACGTCCCCGCGCAAACCGCGCGCATTCTGCTCGACGCTGGCGCACGCGTGCACCCCAACGAACGCGCGCTCGACGTTGCGCAGGATCGCCTCACCGAAAAACAGTTCTTCACCGATTACGGCATCGCCGTCGCGCCCCACGCCGACATCGCCGCCGAAGCCGATGTCGACGCAGCCTTCGCCAAAGTCGGCGCGCCCGCGATCCTGAAGACACGGCGCATGGGCTATGACGGCCAAGGCCAAGCGCGCGTCGCCAACGCCGCCGCCGGACGCACGGCCTGGACCGATGCATTGAAGCGCGCGCCCGCCGTGCTCGAGGGCCAGTGCGATTTCGTGCGCGAGCTTTCCATCATCGCCGCGCGCGCCGAAGACGGCTCCGTCGCGTTCTGGGACCTCTGCGAAAACGTCCACGCCCGCGGTATTCTGGCGACGACGCGCGTGCCCGCGCAGGCCGATGAGAAAACCATCGCCGAAGCGCAACGCGCCGCGCGCACCATCCTCGCCGCGCTTGGTTACGTTGGCGTGCTCACGATCGAGTTCTTCGCGATGCGCGACGGGCGCTTGATCGCGAACGAAATGGCGCCGCGCGTCCACAACAGCGGCCACTGGACGGCCGACGCCTGCCTCACCGGCCAGTTCGAGCAGCACATCCGCGCCGTCGCGGGCTGGCCGCTCGGCCCCACCGATCGCCTCGCCGACGTTGAGATGACCAACCTCATCGGCGCCGATGTCGATGCCTGGAAAGACATCGCCGCCGATCCGAGCGCGCATCTTCACTTGTACGGCAAGCGCGACGCCCGCGCCGGCCGCAAGATGGGTCACGTCACGCGGCTGAAGCCGCGCGGCTAG
>CAZXNY010000121.1:0-1966 GCA_964642205.1 uncultured Caulobacteraceae bacterium | reverse complement strand
CTACTCCGGGAAATTCTCTTCCCGGTTCGCGTACATCATCGCGCCGATCCCGTAGAGAACCGGCAGGAAGAACGCGAGCACCTGAAACCAGGTGCGCGGCCCGTTCGAGAACCAGATCGTCGCCACCACCGCGACAACGATCCAGAACCCAACCGCCATCGCGATGATGGGACTTGTCCGTTCGACGTAATCATCCGCCGGATGGTCCCGCATCTTGCCGAAGCTGAGCCATACCGTGAGCGGCCAAAGCGCTGTGTTGAGCCAGCGCAGACGTGCGGCTTGCATGGCGTTCTCCTCGAAAACCTGCTCCGACGTGATATGCATACGCCTGCACGCGCCGCGCCGCGCGTGCCAACACGCGCATGTGAAGGAAGGCGATGATGCTGAGCGGAAGCTGCTTGTGCGGCGCAGTTGCGTATGAGAGCGGCCCGCTGACAACGCCCATCGGCCTTTGCCACTGCCACACCTGCCAGAAAGCGCACGCAAGCGCGTACGCGCCGACAGCGCGCGCCAAGAAGGATCAGTTCAAGTGGGTGATCGGCGGCGACGTCGTCACCTATTTCGAGAGCACGCCCGGCAAGAAGCGCTGGTTCTGCCCAAAGTGCGGCACGCACCTCATGGCCGCGTGGGACCAGTATGACGAAGTGATCCTGCGTGTCGGCTCGCTCGATACCGAACTCGACGCTACTCCGGCTGTGCACATCTGGATGAGCCACGCCAACCCCATGCTCGAAGCGCCGCCTGGCGCGCCAGAGCTTCCGGAAGGCCGCTGACAGTATTGGCACTCCATGCGCCACGTTCTAGAAACGGGCGCATGGCCGATCTCCTTAAACTCTCCGCCGACTTCATCGACAACGGCGTCGCGCCCGAAACCCCGCTCGCGGTGAACCGCATCAACGGCGAGCTTTCCGAGATCGCCGACAATGTCGCGATGGTCGAAGCGTTCAGTCACGTCGTCGTCTTGGATAGTGGCGATGGCTTGGTGCTGTTCGACACCAGCCTCGAACAATTCGGCCCGCAGATCGTCAAAGCCATTCGCGGCTGGCGCGACGCGCCGGTGCGCATGGTCTGCTACACGCACGGCCACATCGATCACGTCGGCGGCTGCGCGGCCGTGATGCACGACGCGCGCGAGCGCGGCGATACGCGCCCGCAAGTGATCGGCCACGCCAACGTCGCGCCACGCTTCCATCGCTACGCCAAGACCAACGGCTACAACGCCGCCATAAACGCGCGCCAATTCGGCGGCGGGCGCCAGCGCCCCGGCATGCTGATGGGCGCGAACGCCGATCGCTTCGGCCCCGCCGAATGGGTGATGCCAGACACCGAGTTCACCGACCGCATGAGCTGCCGGTGCGGCGGCCTCCATTTCGAGATGCGCCACGACAAGGGCGAAACCGACGATCACCTCTGGGCGTGGATCCCGGAACTCAAAGCCGTCGCCGTCGGCGATTTTCTCACCTGGGTGTTTCCGAACGCCGGCAACCCGCAAAAGGTGCAGCGCTTCCCCGCCGAATGGGCGCAGGCGTTGCGCGAGATGGCCGCGCTTGAACCGGAATTGCTGCTGCCCGCGCACGGCCTGCCGATCGCGGGCAAGGCGCGCATCGCCAAGGTGCTCGACGACATCGCGGGCGCGCTGGAGTTTCTCGTCGAAAACACGCTGAAGCTGATGAACGATGGCGCACGCCTCGATACGATCCTGCACGAAGTGAAGCTGCCGCAAGCGACGCTCGACAAGCCCTATCTCCGCCCCGTGTACGACGAGCCGGAGTTCGTCGTGCGCAACATCTGGCGGCTCTACGGCGGCTGGCACGACGGCAACCCGGCACGCCTCAAGCCCCCGAAAGACGACGCCGTCGCGCTCGAAACCGCAGCCCTCGCCGGCGGCGCCGACAAGCTCGCCGCCCGCGCCAAGCAATTGTCAGACGCCGGCGATCACCGCCTCGCCTGTCACTTCGCCGAACTC
>CAZXNY010000120.1:2992-8033 GCA_964642205.1 uncultured Caulobacteraceae bacterium | reverse complement strand
AGGCGATGACGTCGTGCTTGGTCTCGCGCTCGATCGCGTCGATGCGGGCGACGTCGAACTTGCCCTTTTCGCGGTAGGTCTTGGCGGCGGCGGCGGGGATGACGCCTTTTTGCGCCAGGGCCTCCATCGCGAGCGTTTCGATTTCGAGCCAGATTGCGAAGCGCGCCTCCGGGGTCCAGAGCGCCTCCATTTCCTTGCGGGCGTAGCGGGGAATCATGGGCGCTTCGTAGCGGCGCGCGCCTTTCGGGGCAAATTCAGCCGGGCTTTTGCGCCAGGCACATGATCGACCAGCCATGCCCGAGCCGTTCGAGGAGGCCGCGATAGCCGTTGCCGGTAAGCGGGTTGAGGAGGGCCTGGAGCTTGTACGACGCAAACAGGCGCATCGGGCCCTCCTTAGCGCGCGGCACGACGGTGAACATCTCGCGGATGGCGAAATGCGGCGCGGCGAGCGCGCGCAGTTCGTCGCGACTGACCCAATCGCGGATCCAGCCATCGGCCGGCGGCACCTTGTTGCGCTCCAGCACGGGGCGGTTCTGCGTCGCCATCATCATCATGCCGCCGGGCTTCAAGAGGCGCGCGATCTTCGCCATGAACGCGGGCTGATCGGCCACATGCGAGAGCACTTCGATGTTCACGATCGCGTCGAAGCTCGCATCCGGAAAATCCATCGCGAGAAAATCGCCGGCGGCGAAGGTGATGTTGGGCATGCGCGCTTTCGCGCGCGCGATCACTTCGTCGGCGTGGTCAATGCCGGTGACGCGTCCATAGGGCGCCATGCGTTCGCACATCCATCCGGCGCCGCAACCGACTTCGAGGATGTTGAGGTCGCGGCGGCCGAGCGCGCCAAGCCAGCGGAGAATTTCGCGCGAATAGCGATCGGAGAGATCGTCGAGCTGCTTTTCACGGCCCTGGGCGTTCCAGGCGTTCCAGACATCGCTCTCGGTGCGCGCGGGTGTTGCGGCGGACATGATCCGGTTCGCGTAGCATTTCGCGGGCGGCGCAGGAACGCGCGACGCTCTTGGCGCGACTTTCACCGCGCCTTTGGCGCAGCCTTAACCAAGCGCTTTGCGGAACGCGACGATCCGCTCGACCTCTTCGTAGCCGAGCGCGGCGTGGGCCTTCTGGCTCGCCTCGTTCCAGAGCTGCGTGTCCGAGCCGATCTCGGTGTGGCCGCGTGAGCGCGCCCAATCTTCGGCGGCTGCGACGAGCGCGCGCCCAACGCCCTGGCCGCGCCGGTGCGCGGCGACGCACCAGCCTTCGATGAACGCGACCGGGCTCGTTTCGCAACCTTCGGCATAAGCGCGCTCGGACAACTCGATCATGCCGATGATCTCGCCGCCGTCTTCGCAAAGCAGGACGTGCTGGCGCGGCGATTGTGCATCCGTGAAGTGATCTTCGGCGTCTTGCGCGAGCAGGCCGGCATCCTCCTCCGGCCAGAGTTCGATGCGCAGCTTGAGCCACGCAGCGCGATCCTCGCGCCGGACAGAGCGCACCATCATCCGGCGGCGTTCCGCGCGGCGCTCTCGCGCATCAGCTTCACGAGACCGATCGAGCCGAGCAGGTAGTGCACCGCGGCCCAGGCGTAGAACAGCAGTGTGACGATGATGCCTTGGCGCGACGCGAGCGCGCTCGAGCCCGCGCAATCGGCGACAAGCTCAGCGTTCGCGCCCTCAGGCGCGACGCCGCCGGGGCACATTTGCACGAAGCTCATCGGGTGGCCCATCTCCGCGGACGACGGGAAGAACGTGCCCATCAAGGTTGCAAGCGTGCCGGCTTGGGCGCCGTCGTTGAAATGGAACTGCGCGAACTGGTCGATCAGCCAGCCGGTGAAGGGCGGGCCGCCGCCAAGCGCGATGAGATTGAGGAAGAAGAAGAGGAGCGCGGTCGCGGTCGCGCGCCGGCGCAGCTCGACGACGTTCTGCACGATGCCAAATGTCGGCCCGAGATAGGTGTAGTGGAAGATGCCAGGGATCAGCAGGATCGCGGCGGCGTAGCGCCAATCGTCCAGCAAATACGCGTAGACGTAGATCGGCGTCGCGACGGCAAGGCCGATTGCGGGCACGATCGCGTACCAAGCCGCGCTGCGCTTGCCGAGAAAGTCGGTGACGAAACCGCCGAGCAATGTGCCAAGGCCGGCGGAAACGCCGCCGACCAGACCGAACACGAACCCGACGGTCGCGAGATCAAGGCCGAACTGACGGATGAAATACGGCGCGCCGAATGCGCCAGAGCCGTAGCCCGCGAACGACGCGATCGTGACGCCGAGCACGATGTTGAGCACCGGCCAATTGCCGAACAATGTGCGCGCGACCGAGCCAAGCTCCTTGAATTCATCGCCGAGCGAGAAGGGCGGCGGCTGGACCGCGACGCTCTGGGGCGAAACGCCGCGCGCGATTGCGTCCGAATGGCCGCGGATCGGTTCCTTCACGAACATCTTGAGCGCGAGTGCGATCAGCACGCCCGGCAGCCCGACGACGACGAACGCCCAGCGCCAATCGAACGTCTGCGCAATCCATCCGCCGGCGATCGCGCCGAACATGCCGCCAAGCGGAATGCCGAATGCGTAGATCGCAAGCGCTGACGCGCGCCGCTGCGGCGCGAAATAATCCGAGATCAGCGAATGCGCGGGCGGGGAAAGGCCCGCTTCGCCGACGCCGACGCCGACGCGGTAGAGCAGCAATTGCCAAAAGCTCGTCGCCGCGCCGCAAAGCGCGGTGAAACCGGACCAAACCACGATCGCGATGGCGATGATGTTGACGCGGTTCCAGCGCTCGGCGAGGCGCGCGATCGGAATGCCGAGCGTGGTGTAGAGCGCCGCGAACGCGATGCCGCCGAGGAGGCCGAGCTGCGTGTCGGTGAGGTGGAGATCGACTTTGATCGCTTGGCCGATCGTCGAGATGATCGTGCGGTCGATGAAGTTGAACGTGTAGGCGAGCACGAGCAGCCAGAGCACCGTCTGCTTGTAGCCTTCGGAATAGTCCTGGCTTGTACCAGCGGCTCCGGCAGGCGCGGTCGCGTCGGTCATGCTTCCCCCGTTGTGCGCTCTGACGGCGCCTAGCTCTGTTCTAATCCGATCGGCGCGGCGCGCCAGCATGCAACGGCGCCTTCTCCCCTTGTGGGAGAAGGTGGCTCGGCGCGGAGCGGCGAGACGGATGAGGGGTGCAAGCGCGTCGCCTAGGCGTTGCGCTTTCACCCCTCGCCCATGTTGGCGTAGCGGCGCCGTTGTGCGGCTTGCCCTCTCCCACAAGGGGAGAGGGAGACGGCGTTAGTGGATCTTCGACACGAGGTCGCGTTGCAGCGTGCGCGCCGAGAAGATGAAGAAGAGGCCCGCGGGGATGAAGATGAGTGCGGTCGCGGCCATTGAGAGACGCAGGCCCTCGCCATAGGCCATCTGGCACACCGCGCGCTGATCGTCCGCGAGCGCGGAGAGATCGCGGGCGCGGCAGATGTCGTTGGTCAGCACGTCGGCCATGCCGGCGTTGGCGATCTGCATCGACATGAAGAAGTCCGACAACCAGCCGACGATTTGCGGGCCCAGGCCGTTGCCGATCAACGCGATCGTGAGCAGCAGCACCGCGATGGCGGACGCGCGTGAGCGCATCGACACGACGCCTTGGCCGATCGTGTATTGCGAGCCGAGATAGGCGTAGTGCAGCACCGCCGCGATGCTCCAGAGCACGAAGGCGAGGCCAAGTTGCTCCGTCGGCATGAAGAACGCGCCGAGATAGAACGGCACTGCGAGGATGAGGCCAAGGCCCGGCACCCAAGCGACGGCGTTCGGGAAGCGCGGCGTAAAGCGCTCGATCAAAAAGCCGCCGAGGAACGTGCCGCACGCGGCGAAGAGTGAGAGCGGCAAGCCGAAACGGAGCGCAAATTCGCCGGGCGAAATGCCGTGCACGCGTTGCGCCATCGGCGCTTGGAAGCCCGCGAGCCCGTAGCCGACGAGCGCGGTGAGCGCAGCCCCCATCGCCATCACCCAGAACGTCGGTTTGCGCGACAATTCGCGCAGCGTTTCCTTGAAGCTCGCTTTCTCGACGCTCTGCGCGCCCGGCGGATCGGAATAGCCGCGCGGCGGCTCGCGCATCGTGAAGAGCACGATGAGCGCGAGGATGACGCCCGGCGCGCCGATCACCACGAACGCAACGCGCCAGCCTTCGACTTGATTCCAATCGAGCAGGTTGAGCGCCCAGCTCCAATTCCACGCTTCGAACATCGCGGCGATGGCGGGGCCATGGAGGCCCGTCGCGATCGGGCCGCCGAAGGCGTTCGAGAGCGCGCCGCCTATGGTGACGCCCATCGAGAAGATGCCGAGCGCGTTCACGCGGTTCCTGGGCGTGAAATAGTCCGCGATCAGCGAGTTGGCGGGCGGCGTGCAGCCGGCTTCGCCGATGGCGACGCCGATGCGCGCCATGAGCAGAAACGCAAAGCTCGTCGCCAAGCCGCAGAGCGCAGCCATGATCGACCAGATCGAAATGCAGAGCGCGATGATCCAGACGCGGTTGAAGCGGTCCGCCGCCATCGCGATCGGGATGCCCATCAGCGCGTAGAAGATCGCGAAGGGCGGGCCGTTGAGGAAGCCGTATTGGCTGTCGCTGAGATTGAACTCGTCGATCACCGGCTGGGCGATGACGGAGAGCAGATTCCGGTCGATGAAGTTGAGGGTGTAGACGAGAACGAGGAGCGTCAGCACGTAGCCGCGATAGGGCTTTGAGCCGTAGCCAGTGGTTTCGGCCGCGCCTGCGCGGTCCGCGGTAATATCCGCCATGTGGTCGCTCTCTCCCCCGGGACGCTGTGTTCGCGTTTGGCCGGAGACTAGCCCGGCGGGCGCCGGTTCCGCTAGCGGCAACCTCGAATGGGGGCGCGAGACCCCATATGGAGGGAGAACGCGTTCACGTGAGACGAGGATGACGACGACGACCGCACCCGAGGCCGCTGAAGCCCCGCCCGCAAGCCAGGCAGCGCGCCGGGCCGTGCTGCACCGCATGGTGATGCCGGGGCACACGTGCCCGTATGGCCTGAAGTCCCTCGATCTCCTGAAGCG
>CAZXNY010000120.1:0-2892 GCA_964642205.1 uncultured Caulobacteraceae bacterium | reverse complement strand
GCGATGCTGAAGCTGCAGGACATCGAGAAGTTCTCGACGATGTTCCTCAACTACGATCTGCTGGCGAAGCGCTGGGTGCGTTACGGCTACATCTATCCGTGGGCGGAGTTCACCGCCGGCGTGCTGATGATCGCGGGCGCGCTAACGTGGCTTGCGGCGCCGATAGCGCTCTTCATCGGGACGGTGGGCGCGGTGTCGGTTTTCAAAGCTGTGTACGTCGACAAGCGCGAGCTGAAATGCGCCTGCGTAGGCGGCTCGTCCAACGTGCCGCTCGGGTTCGTGTCGCTGACCGAGAACCTGATGATGATCGCGATGGCGGTGTGGATGCTGGTTATGTAGCGCGGTTTGATGGCGCTCAAGGCGCGGTGCAAGCGAGCGGCGGACGTGTTCCGGTATGGAAGTCTCCGAAGCGCTTGCGCGCCGCTTCACATGCCGCGCCTTTCTGCCCAAGGCCGTGCCAGGCCACGCGGTCGAGCACGTACTGCGGGTGGCAGGGCGTGCGCCCTCGGCCGGCAATGTTCAGCCTTGGCAAGTCTGGGCGCTGGCGGGCGCTCCGCTCGAAGCGCTGAAGGCGCGCGTGCGCGCGCACACGTGCGAAGGGCAGCTATTCGAGACTGCGCCCGAATACACGATCTACCCAGAAGAGATGGGTGAGCCTTATGCGACGCGCCGGTTTCGTAACGGCGAAGCCTGGTACGGCGCGCTCCACATCGCGCGGGACGATCACACCGCGCGCATGGCGCATGTCGCCGAGAATTTCGAACTCTACGGCGCGCCGGTAGGGATATTCGTCGCGATCGAACGGACGTTCGGCGCGGCGCAATGGCTCGATCTCGGGATCTTCCTACAGTCGCTCATGCTCGCCGCAGCTGAACGGGGCTTGGATACGGCGCCGTTGGAGTCGTGGGCGTTTTGGCACCCAACAGTGCGGGCGGCGCTCCAGATGCCGGAGAATCTCATGCTCGTGTGTGCGGTGGCGGTTGGGTACGCCGATCACGAAGCGCGCGGCAACGCGTTCCGATCCGAACGCGCGCCGCTTGAGGAATGGGCGCGCTTTGCCGGCTTCGAGGAGGCGCTACATCAGCCCTAGCGTCTTCAAGCTTGCCGCGCCTTGCGCGCCGATCACGAGGTGGTCGTGGACGTTGACGCCGACGGCTTTGGCGGCGGCGACGATTTCGCGGGTAACGGCGACGTCCGCGGCGGACGGCTTGGGATCGCCGCTCGGGTGGTTGTGCAGAAATCCCGAAGAGGTCGCTTGCCGTTGAATTACTTGCGCAAAAGTGTCCGCATAGGCCGAAAGGGCGCCGTGATTGGGTATAGTCTGATTTAGCCCACTCTCGATCATCACGCTCAGCACATGCAAAACACGCTCGATCACGTCTTTGCATAATCGCGTACAAAATGGAATCGAAGAATGCTTGTGATGCGGGAGGGCGCGCGTGTTGAAGCTTGTTGGTGCATCGCTTGCTGTCGTTTTTTGCGCTTTGGCGCCGAGTGTCGCGCACGCTGATCCGTGTACGGCGCCGCTGCCGAGTCACGCAGGCGATACGTTCAGCGGCACGGTGCGCTATGTCGGCGACGGCGACGGTCTTTGCGTTGGCCGGTCGACCGATCCCAGCACCTGGATTGAAGTGAGGCTCGGCGACTTCGACGCGCCCGAACTCCACTCCGCGGATGGCCCGCGCTCGAAGCGCTTTCTCGAACAGGTTGCGATGGGGCGCGAGGTGACGTGCAGTGCAGTGCAGAGCGCGGGCGGCGCGGACGTGTCGTCGTCTATGATCGCGTGATCGCCGTATGCCGCGTCGATGGGCGCGCGATCGGCGACCTCCTCCGGGAGGCGGGCGCGCCAAGCGGCGGCAATTGAGAACATCGCCGGCGCCGAGGATGCGCTAGCCCATTCGGCGCCCTGCATCCCATCGCTTTGCTTGACGGTTGTCCTGGCGCATTCTTGGCAAGTTGAGCCAATCCCATGAACCTGTGCATCATCTGCCGCAATCGTCCCGGAACTGCCTCGGGCGGCGCCGTGTGCGAGAGGTGCGCCGGAATGCTTAGCGCAGAGGGCCATCCGTTGTGGCCGGCAAAACCGGCGCCTGAGGCCATGACCGAAGAGATTCTGGCGACCCTCCGGGAACACGTCGCGCGCTTGGTCGGCGGGGTGCCGTTCGAACGCGAACTCTCGCGCGACGAGGTGGACGCGCTGCTGCACAGCTTTCCCGAATAAGGCGAACAGCTATTCGGGGCCTCAAGCGAGCTTGCTGCAATTGACCGTGTTGCGCTTGTCCCAGGCCTGCAAGGCTGAACGGCTGTAGAGCACGGCCTTGCCGACTTTGAGGTAGGGTGGGCCGAGCTTGAGGGCGCGCCAATTGCGCAGCGTGCCCAAAGTGATGCGGCCCTTGTAGCGGGCCACGACCTCGTCGTCGGTAAGTAGTTCGTCGTCGAAAGCGACGTCTGACATGGTGTTCTCCATGGCTCGGTCAATATCGACCTTAGCCGTCATCTTTCGCGTCGCGATTCGCCCGGAGATGACGGGAAACGCCGGGAAATGGTGGGAAACGGTCCGGAGCGCCAGTTCAATAATGCGCGTGATCGCGTCGACGCAGGCGCAGCGCTTCATCGCGTCCGTGGACATTCCATTCGAGCCAAGATGCAAACCCGTTTCCGAACGCGATCAGGATCGCAAACACGACCGCGATCACGGCTTGGCCCCACTCGCCGACACATGCACGGGTTAGCGCGTAGAGGAGAAGGAGCGGTGAGCCCCAGCGGATCAGAACCCAAAGCGCAAAGAATGCTGTGGCCGCGACAAGGAAGGGCTGCGGGATCGTTGGGAAGATCTGGAGCGAAGATAGGTCGAAAAGATTGAAGTGCATGGCGCCATTTCCTGAAAGGGAA
>CAZXNY010000119.1:0-8039 GCA_964642205.1 uncultured Caulobacteraceae bacterium | reverse complement strand
AGCAACGACGAACCCTCTCCCCCTTTGAGGGGGAGAGGGCAGGGTGAGGGGGCAAGCGCGACATCTGAACATCGCGTCGTAAAGCAAGCGCGGCGAAGCGCGGTGCGATCCCCCTCACCCCAACCCCTCTCCGGGGGAGAGGGAGATCAGTCGTCCTCCCGCGCCTTTTTCATTTCGCGATACCGCTTGGTCCGCTGGATGTGGACGCGCCGCGTCTCGGCGCGCGCCAGCGGATCGTCCTTGCGCGCTTCGTAGGCCAGCTCGCGCTGGAGCTTGTCGTAGCCGCGCCAACGGTCCTCGGTGAGCGCGCCGCTCTCGAACGCCGCGGCCACCGCGCAGCCCGGCTCGCCTGCATGCCGGCAATCGCTGAACCGGCACGAAGCCACGATCTCCGCCACATCTTCGAATGTCGCCGAGACGCCTTCCTCCGCGCCCCACACCGCCATCTCCCGCATGCCGGGGGAATCGAGGATCAGCGCGCCGGACGGCAGCACGAACAATTCGCGGTGCGTTGTCGTATGGCGCCCGCGCTTGTCGTCGCCGCTGATCGCCGCGGTGTGCATCAGCGTTTCGCCCGCAAGCGCGTTGAGCAATGTCGATTTGCCAACGCCCGATGAGCCGAGCAGCGCCGCCGTGCGCCCGGGCGCCAGGTGCGCCGCAAGCTCAGCCACGCCATCGCCCGTGAGCGAGGAGATCGCGATCACCGGTGCATCGCCCGCCACCGCTTCGATCTCCGCGCGCCGCGCCGGAACGTCGGCGCAGAGATCGGCCTTCGTGAGCACCACGATCGGCGCAGCGCCGCCCTCGCGCGCCACCGCGAGGTAGCGTTCGATGCGCCGTGCCGAGAGATCGCCGTTCAGCGCCGCCGCGACGAGCGCGACGTCGAGATTGGCGGCTACGACTTGTAGCCGGTCGTCCGGCGCCTTGCGGCGGAACGTCGTCGCGCGTGGCAGAAGCGCATGGATCGTCGCCGCGCGTTCGTCGCCGCGCAGCGATGCAACAACCCAATCGCCGACGACCGGATAGCCGCCCTGATCCGCCTCATGGGCGAACCGGCCAGAGAGCGCGGCGCTGTACTCGCCGTCCTCGCAGACGACGCGATAGAGCCCGCGTTGTTGTTCAATCACGCGTGCTGGCGCGTGATCGGAGTGAATTTCACTGTGCAGTTCAAAGTGACGCGCGAACGCGTCCGTCCACCCGTAGCGGGTGAGATGAGCAAAGCGCATTTGGAATCCTTGGAAGCGCCCGAACAAAGGCGCGCCGCAAATTCCCGTAGCTATGAGTGCTTAGAGCGCGGGAAACTTAAGGCGCGCGAAAGAGGAGGGCGGTGGAGACAAGCTCTGACATGACGTCCTCCTGCAGTTGGCGTTTCCGAGTAGCGCGCATCCTCTAGCGCGATGCGCGCGGGGCCTCAAGTGACTTCGCTACAGCGGGGGCGGCGGCGCGGGCGCGGCTGCCGGCATCGCGGGCGCGACGCGCCAGATCGTGTTGCCCGCATCGTCAGCCACGAGCAGCGCGCCGGTGCGATCGAGCGCAACGCCGACTGGCCGCCCGCGCGCCTCGCCTTCGCCGTTCAGGAAACCGGTGAGGAAATCTTCGGCGTCGCCGCTTGGGCGCCCGTTTGCGAACGGCACGAACACGACTTTGTAGCCGGAGAACTCCGAGCGATTCCACGAGCCGTGCTGACCGATGAACGCGCCGCCGCGATAGCGCTCTGGAAACGCGCTCGCCGTGTAGAAGGCGAGGCCAAGCGACGCTGTGTGGGCGCCGAGCGCAAAGTCTGGCGCGATCGCGCGCTCGACCAATTCTTCGTTTTGCGGTTGCACGCGCGTATCGACGTTCTGGCCATAGTACGAATAGGGCCAGACGTAGAACGCGCCCTCCTGCACGCTCGTCATGTAGTCGGGCACCAGATCGTCGCCGAGTTCGTCGCGCTCGTTGACGTTCACCCACAGCGCGCCCGACACCGGCTCCCACGCGAGACCGTTCGGATTGCGCAGACCCGACGCGAACACGCGAAGCCCGCTGCCATCGAGATTCATTTCAAGCACCGCGGCGCGGTTGCGTTCGAGGGCGGATTCTTCCGGGTTCGTCGGTACGTTCGACACCGACCCGACCGTGACGAAAAGTTTCGTCCCATCGCGGCTTACGAGAAGGTCGCGCGTCCAGTGGCCGTTATTGCCTTCGTTGAACGGCAGATCCGCGATGCGCTGGCCGGTGCCGCTCACGCTCGTTGCGCCCGGCGTATAGTCGAAGCGCAACACTTCGTTGGTGTTTGCGACAAACAAAGCGTTGCCGACGACGGCCATGCCGAACGGCTGATTGAGTCCTTCGAGGAACGTGTGGCGTTCATCGACGTCGCCATCGCCGTCGCTGTCGCGCAGCAGGATGATGTTGTTGGGGCTTTCGCCCGTCGCACCGGCGCGGCCCATGATGAGGCCGGCAATGAAGCCCCGGAGGCCGCCAGCGCGCGGCGTCGTCGCTTGCGACACCAGCACGTCGCCGTTCGCCAGAACATGCATCCAGCGCGGATGGTTCATCCCGTCCGCGTAGCGCGTAACCACGAACCCTGCGGGCGCAGTGGGCGCTTCGTTCGCGCCCCAGCCGACAACGCTTGCGACTTTGATCGTCGGCAAAAGACCGCCGCTTTGGCGCGGCTCGGGCAGGGGCGGGTTGGCGCCGTAGCTTTGCGCGGAGGGCGCGGGCGGCGGAGTCGAGCCCGAACACGCTGCCAAGACGGCCAAGGCGGAAACGGCAACCAGCGTGCGGACGTGCATCGACACATTCTCTCAAAACGGGAACGCAGCCTAGAAGCCTCAAATCCTGGCCGCGCGGAACGGTTCCTTTTGCCTCGGGTCCAGCTTGGGAACAAACGCCGCGGTTCCACGTTTCGGCCATGGCGCCAATTTTCTTTGGCGGCGGCGCCGGCTGCAGATAAGGTTCCCGCGTAAATCGCGGGCGCATCTGGCGGGCGCCGGTCTGGAAGGATCAGAGGTTGACGCCCCCAGCCGCCAACACCGCCGCGCCCGGCGCGGCCAACGCCTTCTTGGATTCCGATCTCGCCGCCTCGATGGTCGAGGCGAGCGCCGACTGCATCAAGCTGCTCCGGCTCGACGGCACGCTCCAGTACATGAACCGTCCCGGCGTGGCGCTTATGGAGGTCGGCGACCCGGCCGGAATTTACGGCAAACACTACACCGTGCTCTGGCCGGAAAAGCACGCTGGCCTGATTTGCGGCGCGCTTGAGAAGGCGCGCGTGGGCGAGGTCGCGCGCTTCACGGGCGATTGCCCCACCGCGCGCGGCACGCCGAAATGGTGGGATGTCGTGGTCTCTCCCGTCGCCGGGCCGGACGGAAAGCCGAAAATGCTGCTCGCCGTTTCGCGCGACATTACGGATAGCAAGCGCGCGTCCGAAGCCAGCGCATTGCTTGCGCAGGAAGCCGCGCACAGGGTGAAGAACTTTTTTGCCGTGGTCGATGGCCTGATCGCGCTCGCCGCGCGCCGGGCGCCGGTCGATGCGCAAGCGTTCGCCGGGTCGCTGCGCGCGCGCCTCGCCGCGCTCGGGCGCACCGCGACCTACCTTGGCCCGCTCAACTACACCGAAGGCGATCCACGCAGTTTGCATGGTCTGCTGACGGAATTGTTCGCCGCTTACGGCGAAACGCCGGGCGCGCAGATCGAAGTGCGCGGCGGCGACGCCCTGGTGGGGCGCGCCGGCGCCGCGTCGCTCGCGCTTGCGCTCCACGAACTCGCGACGAACGCGGTGAAATATGGCGCGCTCTCGCGTCCGGGCGGGCGCGTCGTGCTCGCGATCGGGCGAGAGGACGATGCGGTCACGCTGCATTGGGAAGAGCGCGGCGGCCCAGCGGCGCCGGCGCCGGCAAGGTCGGGGTTCGGCTCAACGTTGATCGACAATTCCGTGAACACGTATCTCTCCGGCGCGCTTGAGCGGGACTGGAGCGACGAGGGGCTTGGCGTGCGCATGCGCCTGTCTGCGGAAGCGCTGGCGCGTTGAACGTGCGCACGGCGCCAAGCTCTGCTATGGAGCGCGCCGCAGAACGCCTCGGGAGGGCTCCCATGAAGAAGTTGCTTGTTACGTTTGCGGCCGCGGCCACGGCGCTGACGTTGGCCGCGTGCGGGCAATCCGGCGCGCCGGGGCAAAGCGCCAACCCGCTCGAAGCGGCGTTCCCGAACATTTTCCAAACCGCCTATCGCGCCGAGGGCGTCTTCAACAACGGCGAGGGGCAGAGCGGGCAGGTCGCGATGATCCGCTCGGGCCGCAATCACCGCATGGAATTCGCCAACAACGGTGAGAACGTCGCGATCATCACCAACACCGACGCGCAGGAAGCCTACATCCTGACCACGATGGGCGGGCGCCAAATGGCGATGCGCATGCCGCTGACGGCCGAGCAGGCGCAAGATCCGTTCGCCGATTGGACCGAAGGCACGAACGCCACGCAGGTCGGCCCGTGTGCGGTGGCCGGCGAAGTCGGCGTCGAGTGGTCGCTCCCGGCCGAGGAAGGCCAGGCTGGCCCCGAAACCGCGTGCGTCTCGGGCGACGGGATCATCCTCAAGGCCACGCAGAACGGCCAGACCACCTGGGAAATGACCTCGGTCCAGCGCGGCCCGCAAAGCCCGGCGCTGTTCACGATCCCGGACGGCGTTCAGGTGATGGACATGGGCGCGATGGCCGGCGCCATGCAGAACGCGATCGCCGCCCAAAAAGCGCAATAGCCGTCCGCAAATCGCCCGAATCGGGCGCGCAGATGGGCGTTAGCGGCTGGCGCTGTCACCAGCAGCGTCGGCGCGTTGCGCCGGGCGGGGAGCCAGTGTTACAGGTTTGCCTCGCATTTTTGTGACTTGATCGTTCTCCACACGTTTTCTGGACGGACCCGCGCATGATCGTTCTTGCCGCCGCAGCTTCAGCGCCAACCGTGGCGCCTGAACTCGTGCGGCTCCTGCCCCGGCAGGCGCTCGACGCGTTCGTGCAGTTTCCGGACGTCGTGATGGCGTTCGTGTCGATGGGCCTGGCGGCGCTGCTCGTCGCCGGCTTCTGGCTCATCACCGGCACGATGAAGGCGAGTTCGAAGGCGCGCATGGCGCTGCGCGCGCAGGCGCTGAAGCGCGTGAAGGATCACCGCGCCTCCATCTTGATCGCCACCATCGAAGGTGCGGGCGGTGCGCTCCGCCAAGAGATGAAAGAGGCGATCGAGGACAATTTCGGGCTGTTCGCCTTCCAATCGGAAGTGCAGGTCGATCTCTTCCCGATCCAGCTGAAGACGCTGCCCGACAACGCCAACGCCGAAGCGCGCCGGCGCGTTGCGGTGGAAGCGGCCGAAGCGCTTGAGCGCTCCGCGGCCGACGTTGTGATCTGGGGCAAGCGCACGTTCCTAGGCAAACTCGATCTGCGGCTGATGACCCTGCCGGCCTATGGCCGCACGCACGAAGTGCAATCGATGCAGCTCGGCTGGCGCGTTGGCCGCCCGGACGAAACCGTGCAGCGCGCGCTTGCTTATGCGTGCGCGCGCAAGGCGCGCCCGGTGATGAACCGGCCGCAGGATTATAAGCCAGAGCGCCTGCAGCCGATCGTCGAAGCGCTCGACCGCATGGTGCAAGCGCGCCCGCAGGAAGTGAGCGAAGGTCTCGCGCTCGATATCCTCACGGATTTCGCGTCAGGCGCGCTCTCGCTGGGCGAACGCGGCGGCCATGTGCGCTGGCTTCAAAAGGCGCTCGATGCGCGCCAGATGTATTTGGACAAGGTTGATCGCTCGACCGATCCGGGCGCATGGGGCGCGGCGCAACAAGAGATTGGCCGCGCACTCGCTGCACTGGGTGAACGCGAAGGTGCGCGCGACAAGCTTGAAGAAGCCGTCTCGCGGTTGAAGCTGGCGATGGACGCGCTGCGCGCCACGGACTCGCTTCAGCACGCAGAAGTGGCGCTGCGCGCGCTGCAACGCGCCGAGCAAACGCTCGTGCAACGCCGCCGTATAGGGCTGCGCTGGCCGGTCTAAGCGCGCTTTTTCGCGGCTGATTTCTTCTTTGCCGACGCTTTTGGTGGCGCGGCCTTCTTGGCCGCGACCTTCTTTGAGGTCGCCGCTTGCGGCGCGGCGCCAAGAAGCGCCGCCTGCGTTTTCTTAGGCAGCGTCTCCAGCACAAGCCGGTGCGCTTCCGTGAGCCGGGCGCGCAGCTCATCGGCGTCCATCGCCATGCCGTCTTCCAGCTTCACCCATTTGGCGCGCGCGAGATACGGCGCCGGGATGAGGCCTTTGCGCTTGGTGAGCAGCTCGAAAGATAGATCGCTGCACTTGAACGAAAGCACCGCTTCCGCGTTCGGCTTCATGTTGCCAGACGCCGCGAACATCTTGCCGCCGACCTTGTAGATGCGGTCATCGCCCCACTGGATAGAGAGCGTCGCGCCCGGCAAGCCGAGCGCGAACGCTTCCATGTCTTTGTGTTTCACGGCTTACGCCTGAACGCCAGTGCCGATCTGGCAGACCACGCCCGTGCCGCCGATGCCGCAATAACCGTTCGGATTCTTCGCCAGATACTGCTGGTGATAGTCCTCGGCGTAATAGTACGGCGGCGCTTCGCGAATTTCCGTTGTCACTTGCCCAAAGCCTTCTTTGCGCAAAGCCGCGTTGTAAGTTTCCTTCGCGCGCTCGGCCTCGGCCTTCTGCGCATCGTTCAGCGTGTAGATGGCGCTGCGATATTGCGTGCCGATGTCGCCGCCCTGGCGCATGCCCTGCGTCGGGTCGTGCGCTTCGAAGAACACTTTCAGAAGCTGCGCGTAGCTGATGACTTTCGGATCGAAGATCACGCGCACGAGTTCGGTGTGGCCGGTGCGGCCCGAGCACACTTCTTCATAGGTCGGGTTCGGCGTGATGCCACCGCCGTAGCCGACGCTCGTCGTCCAGACGCCGTCGGTTTGCCAGAACTTGCGCTCGGCGCCCCAGAAACACCCCAGGCCAAACTGCGCTTCTTCAAGCCCTTCCGGGAACGGCGCATGGATGTTGCGGCCGGACACGAAGTGATCGCGGCTCGTCGGGATCGCGAAATCGCGGCCGGGCAGGGCCTCGGCGGCGGTGGGCAGTTCGAGCTTCTTGCGCTGGGCGAACATGGGCGCTCCTTTGGATTGCACCCAATGTAGGCGCTCAGAGCCGATACGTCAGCGGGATTAGTCCGGTTGCGCTAGTAGAGCAGGATCGGCTTCCGCTCGTCCGCCCAGGCCGCTTCGTCGGGCGTGGTCAGCGCATCAAGGTCCGTGGGCGTCGCGTTGGCGTCGTCCACCCACTCGCGCAGCAGCGGCGAGCCGTTGATGACGTCGATCGGCAATTTCCCGAGTTCGTACTCGTACGGAAAATCGCGCCAGAGATCGTAGTCTTGGTAGAGGTTCCGGATCGCCTTGAAGCCCAACGCCTGCACGCGCCACGGCTTGAACGCGGCATGATCGTAGCGCGCTGGATCTTCGGTATGAATCTGCACGCCGTTGCACAGCTTGCCGACATGCTTGTGGAACGTCGGCTCGAACCAGATATCGCGGAGCACGCAGCCATCGAGCCAGCGCGGCGCGAGCTTGCGCATCTCCGCGATCACCGCGCGCGCATCGATATCCGGCGCGCCGAACAATTCGAGCGGCCGCGTGGTGCCGCGCCCTTCGCTGAGCGTCGCGCCTTCCAGCATCACTGTGCCGGCGTAAGCACGCGCCATCCAAAGGTTGGGCGCGTTGGGGCTTGGATTCACCCAGGTGCGCGCGGCGAGCGGCCAGCCATAGCCAGGCGCTTCATCTGGGCGCCATCCGTTCATCGCGATCACGCGATAACTCACGTCGAGTTTGAAGTGGCGCACGAACCACTGGCCCATCTCGCCAAGCGTCAGCCCGTGGCGCATCGGCATCGGCCCCGCGCCAACAAAGCTCTCCCAGCCCGCGCGCAACGTCAGCCCCTCGATCGGCCGGCCCGCGGGGTTGGGGCGGTCAAGCACCCACACTTCCTTGCCGTGCTTGGCGGCGGCTTCGAGCACGTAGAGTAGCGTCGTGA
>CAZXNY010000118.1:0-8074 GCA_964642205.1 uncultured Caulobacteraceae bacterium | reverse complement strand
CCACCGCCGCGGCGCCTTCGCGATGGGCGGCATGGCAGCCCAAATCCCAATCAAGAACGACGAGCCCGCCAACCAAGCCGCCTTCGCGAAAGTCCGCGCCGATAAAGAGCGCGAAGCGCGCGATGGCCACGACGGCACCTGGGTCGCCCACCCCGATCTCGTCCCGGTCGCGATGGACGTGTTCAACGCGATGATGCCCACGCCCAACCAGCTCAGCAAAGCCCGAGCCGACGTGAACGTCACGCGCGACGATATGCTGAAGCTGCACGAAGGCGCGCGCACTGAAAACGGCCTGCGGGAAAATATCCGCGTTGGCGTGCGGTACATCCAAGCCTGGCTCAACGGCCGCGGCGCCGTCCCGCTCTACAATCTCCTGGAAGACGCCGCGACCGCGGAGATCTCACGCTCGCAAGTGTGGCAATGGATCAAGCATGGCGCAAAACTGGATAGTGGCCAGGTCGCAACGGAAGACTACTTCCTGCGCGTCTTCGCCGAAGAAGTCGCCGGCCTCGAACGCGACTACGACACCGCACGGCTCGACGAAGCCGCCACCATCTTCAAAGCTTCGGCGACCGCCGCGAAACTGGAAGAGTTCCTAACGCTCCCGGCCTACGCGCGCCTCTAGTGCGCCCAGCACACCTGCGCGCGCAAGCCGCCAAGCGGCGAGCGATCCAGCGTCAACGCGCCGCCGCTTAGGTCGGCAATGTCGCGCGCAATCGCGAGGCCAAGGCCGTAGCCGTGCCCCGTCTCGTCGAGGCGCTTGCCGCGCCTGAGCGCCTCGTCCACCTCGGCCTCCGTCAAACCGGGCCCGTCATCCTCCACGCAAAAGCACGCGCGATCGCCGCTCACACGCACCACACGCCGTGCATAGCGCGCCGCGTTCTCAAGCAGCGGGCCCGCAAGCTCCATCAGCGCGACCTCGCCGAGCGGCACAATCGCGCCGCCAAGCGTGTTCTCGAAACGCAGCCTCTGCCCCGCCTCCGTACGCTCAACGACCGCGATCAAGCGGTCGATGATCGGCCCCGCCGGCTTGTGTTCGGCGTCGTGCTCGGCCGCGATCCGTGTGCGCGTCAGCTCGCGCTCGACGGCGCCGCGCGCAGCTTCGATCGCGCGCTCAAGACCATCGGCGGCGTCGCCCGCGCCCGCCTCGCGTGCTCGCCGCGCTTGCGCCGAAAGCGCGGCGAGCGGAGTCTTCAGCGAATGCGCCAGATCGCCCGCGCGCCGCCGCGCTTGCTCCGTATCGCGCTGACGCGCATCGGCGAGCGCGTTGATCGCTTGCGCGAGCGGCGCGACCTCCATCGGATAATCCGCCGCCTGCAAGCGCGCGCCCGCATGCCCCTGCATGGCGCCAAGCGCCGCGCGCACATCGCCAAGCGGTTTCAAACCTAGCTGCACCTGCACCCAAGCCGCGCCCGCCAACACCGCCCACAACGACAAAAGAAAGAGCCCGAGATCGCGCGAAAACTCGCCCCGCGCCGCGGTGACCGCGGCGTGATCTTCCCCCAACATCACCACGATCGGCGCGCTGTCTGGCCCGAGCGAAACCGCTCGCGCCACGAACACGAGCTTCTGCCCGAACGGCCCAGCCGCATCGCCCGTCGTCCAGTCGCCCGCATCGACGCGTCCAGGCGGCGCCATCACCTCGTCCCACAACGAACGGGAGCGCAGCGCCGCATCGCCTTCGCCAACTTGCCAATAGAGGCCGCTCGATGGGCGGTCGAACCGTGGGTCGAGCGGCGCAGCATCGAGCGCAAGCTGCCCATCCGGCGTGCGCATAAGCGCCGATACGATGCCGCGCCCATGCTGAATGAGATCGGCCTCGATGCGCCTCTGGACATGCGCTTCGAACAGATACCCCATCGCGACCCACGCAATCGCAAGCGCCGCAAAAATCGCGGCTGCAGCCCCAAGCAGCAGGCGCAGCCGCAGCGAGCGCGCGATCATGTTTCGCTCAGCGTGTAGCCAAAGCCGCGGCGTGTTTGAATGATGTCGGCGCCGATCTCGCGCCGCAGGCGCGCCACCAGCGCCTCGATCGCGTTCGCATCCGCCGCGCCATCGGCGCCGTGCAAATGCTCGGCAAGCTCGCCCGCGGAAACGATGCGCCCCTGCTGATGCGCGAGATAATCGAGCATGCGATATTCCAGCGGCGAGACGCGCTGCGGCGCGCCATCGATCGCAACGCTCAGGCGCCGCGTATCCAGTGTAAGCCGCCCCACGCTCAGCACCGGCGCCGCATGCCCGCCCGCGCGCCGCACCAAAGCGCGCACGCGCGCCGTCAGCTCCCCAAGCTCGAACGGTTTGCCAAGATAATCGTCCGCGCCCGCCTCGATGCCATCGACCTTCTCCGTCCATGCGCCGCGCGCCGATAGGATCAGCACCGGAAACGAGCGCCCCGCCGCGCGCCACTTCTTCAAGACGCTCAGCCCATCGAGCTTAGGCAGGCCAAGATCGAGCACCACCGCATCGAAATCTTCTGTGTCGCCGGCGAACCACGCCGCTTCACCATCGCTCGCGCGCTCCACGAGGAAGCCCGCGCCCTCAAGCGCGTCCGCGACATCGCGCGCGATGTCCGCGTCATCCTCGACCAGCAGAACCCGCATCAGTCGTCGTCTTCCACGCCAAGGAGTGCGCCCGTACGCGCGTTGAGGATCACTTTGCGAACGCGCCCGCTCCGCGCAAGAATTTCGATCTCATAGACGAGCCGCCCGTGCTCGCGCTCCAATTCAACTTCCAGGACTTCGCCCGGCACGGCCCGCAGCGCCAGCGGCATAATGCGCGAGAGCGGCAGCACTTCGCCGCTTTCCAGCGCCGCGCGCGCGTCGTCATGATCGCCGCCCCGCCCCCGGCCGCGGCGTGCGTCCGCCTCGGGCGCGGCGCACCATGCGGCGAGGGCGGCCAGAACCAGAAGGCGGCGGCTCGGAGTCATACGCCTCCACCCTACCTGTCCGAACCTGACGGCACGCTGACGCTTCCCGTCACGGCGATGTCAGCGCGCGCCCTCCATGAACGGCGAAGACGCCCTTGGCGTCGTCTTCAGAGGGACTTTGTCATGACCATTCGCCACCTAGCCGCCGCCTGCCTCTTCTTCGCCACGCCTTCCCTGGCGAACGCCCAAACCCAGCCAGCCAGCCAGCCGCTTTCGCTTAGCACGATCGAGCAACGCCTCTCGGCGGACGGCTTTCGCGTGATGGAGATCGAACGCTACCCGAACTCGGTCGAAGTGAAGGGCTACGAGCGCGGCGGCCAATGCGTCGAGATGCACCTCGATCCGCGCTCCGGCGCCGTGCTGCGCCGTGAACGCGACGACGATTGCAGCCGTGACCGCTCCGACGACGATGACGGTCACCGCCGTGGCCGCGGCCGCCACTAATCGCACAACGCACACAACCGAAAACGCGAGGGACCGCGATGACGACCGCCGGCACGGCTGAGCGCACGATCCATGTCTGGGATCTGCCAACGCGCTTGTTTCACTGGAGCCTGCTCGCGCTCGTCGTGGTCGCGTGGTTCACCGGCGAAGAAGAAGGCGCCGCCGCGCTCCTTCATCGCTACGCCGGTGAAGCCATCGCGGGCCTCCTCGTCTTTCGCGTCATCTGGGGTTTTGCCGGCGGCGAGCGCGCCCGCTTTGCCGATTTCGCCGCCGGCCCCTCCGCAATCCTCGCGCATGTGCGCGACCTCTTGGGCAAACAGCCCAAGCGCCACCTCGGCCACAACCCGCTCGGCGGCGTGGCGGTGTTTCTGCTTCTGGCCGTCACGGCCGGCATTGTCGTCAGCGGCCTCTTCAGTGGCGGCGAAGACAATGCGGGCCCGTTCGCGGGCGTTTGGGGGCTCGAGCTTTCAGAGGTCCACGAAGTGCTCTTCCGCGTGCTGCAGGCGCTCGTCGTCGTGCACGTTCTCGGCGTGATCGTGGAAACCGTGAAGGCCAAGGACGCGCTCGTCCCCGCCATGATCACTGGCTCAAAGCGCCGGCGCCCCGATGAGCCGGGCGACCATGCCAAGCGCGCAAGCCTCGTCGCCCTCATCGTCGCGCTCACGGCCGGCGCCGCCGTCAGCCTCGCGCTCGCCGCGCAGCCGCCGTCCGCGCTCGTAAGCGCCGAACGCTACGACCACGCCGAGCGCTACGAATACGGCGAACATTGATCCCTCCGTGGAACCGCGCGCGCCCCTCATTGCTTGTGCGCCCGTGAACGCCCGCGGATTCGCCCGCCTGGCGATCGGGGATGATGCATGGCGCTCAAACGCAAGCACGCGACCAAGGCGGCGGCGCGCACCGCCAAAACCGCCGCCGTCAAGAAAGCCAAGGCGCTCGCGCCAGAGCTGCCAGCACACTTTGGCAGCACGCCAAAAACGCACTTTCGCGGCGCGCCCGATCTCTTCGGCCGTCTCGTCGAAGATCACGACCGCCACCGCGCACTCATCGCGATGATTCAAGCGAGCGAACCGAAAGGCCCCGAGCGCAAGCGCCTCTTCCTCGAATTCACCAAAGAGGTCAAAGCCCACGCCGCTGCGGAAGAACAAGCGCTCTGGTCAAGCGTGCTGCGCGATCCCGCCACCACCGACGACGCCCGTCACGCCGTCGCCGAGCACAAACAGATCGACGATCTCCTCGCCGATCTCGCCGCGCGCAATCTCGCCGGCGCCGGCTGGCTTAAGCGCTTCGACAAGCTGAAACACAAATACCTGCACCACATCCGCGAGGAGGAGCAGGAGCAATTCGTCGCCGCCGAGAAACACCTCTCCGACGCCGACATCCGCCACCTCCGCAGTGTCTTCAATCGCCGCAAACGCGAAGAAAAAGCTGGCGCCGAGCTCGAAAAGAAACTCCGCCCGTCGCTCTACTGAAGCGCTACTCCCACTCGATTGTCCAAAACGTCGGAATTCCCAGCATTTGCAACGAAACCAGAGGGATCGTGCAGTTTTTTACCGACAGAATTACCGACAATAATTGCGTTTTGTCGCGAACGGCGGCGAACGGTACAGTGAGAGGATAAATTGTTTGCCTTTTAGCGCGTGGACTGATGCTGACGCTACCACGTATCGCCAAACGGGCAAAGACGGAGTCCGCAATGAAGACCGAAGTGCCGCGTCGAGTGAGATCACCCATCGCTACAACGGCGAGGCCGTCCTGCGCGCCGCAAAGCCGCCTCGCCTCTCGCTGCATACGCCGGGAGGAATTGCGGCGTCTCGTTCCACTGAGTGACACGACAATCTGGGAGATGGAGCAGCGCAACGAATTCCCGCGCCGGTTTCCGATTACTTCGCGTGTTGTGGCTTGGGATTTGGCGGAGGTTGAAGCCTGGATTGAACAAAGGCGCTGCGTCCGCGAGGGCGGCAAGGTTGTCCGAGCACCGGCTCCGGATGTGCGCCGCCGGAAGATTCGCCCGACACGTGTGAGCTAGTAGATGCGCAGGGGCGTCTGATTGCACGACCATAGGCAACGCCTGCCGGTTTGAGCGTGAGCGCCTGCCATCGTGCTCGGCGGCGTCAAGGCACGCTTCGCTTTCCACCCTGACGCCGCCTGCGCGCGATGGCGTCTCGAAGGGGTCGGGACGCAGGGCTTTGTCATTGCTCAGCGGCGACCCGTGCGCCTCCGGCGCGGGCCGAACACAGGGCATATGCCGAAGGCAGGCGTAGGCGACCTGTCCCGCAGGCTCCGAGCCTTACTCTCTCATTTGCGCCGCGTACGTGCAGGCTTAGCCCGCGTTGCCTTTACCAACCGCTGAGCAGGCACATGCTCTGCGCTGCAATGGGCGTGATCGGCCAGCGCCTCTATCACGCGGCACTGTGCGGCACGTCCACCGGCGCATGACCTGACGATGCGGTTCAACTCAGCCTTTAGCGCTATCAATTGCGCGAGACGCTGCTCGACTTCCGCAAGATGCTTGCGCGCGATGCGGTCAGCATCGTCACAAGGGCGGTTTGGGTTATCTGTCAGATCGAGCAGCGACCGTATGTCTTCAAGTTCAAATCCAAGCGACCGCGAGTGCCTGATGAATGCCAGGCGCTGGATATCCGCCTCGCTATAAAGCCGCCGGCCGCTGCCGGTCCGCTCCGGAAGGCTGATAAGCCCTTCCTGCTCGTAAAACCGGATGGTCGGGACCTTGAGGCCCGTCCGTTTCGCCACCGCTCCAATCGCCTGCATTTTTGCCCTTGATCCTCTAGTGACTAGAGAATGTAGAGGAGAAGGCGTCGCAAATCGAGGCCCCCATGCCGCCCCTCTGGCTACCCCTTGCCGCTATCCTCGCCGTCATCGGTGTCTCGGCCTTCCGCATCTGGTCCGTTGAACGCGCCAACGGAGTGAAGGCGTTCAGCTTTGGCCGGCATGCGGCGATCCAAGGCGTCGCCGAGCGCAACTGGAAACTTGCGGTCCTGCTCGCGCTGGCCTTTGCGGCGATGGCCTGGCTGGCGCCGGATTGGGAGCCCGCGATCGGCCGGCCTGACTGGAGCGAAACCGCCTGGCTCAAATGGACGAGCGCAATCTTGTTCGCCGGCGCTGTCGCTCTGATTGCGTTGGCGCAAATCCAGATGGGCGCGTCATGGCGGATCGGCGTGCCGGCTGATGGGCCTGGCCCGCTTATCGCGCGCGGCCTCTTTCGCTGGTCACGCAATCCCATCTTCGTTGGAATGATCGGCGCAGTGCTCGCGCTCTTTTTATGGTCGCCGCATATCGGCACCGCCGCGATCCTGGCTGCGACATGGACGCTGACACTCATCCAGGTGCGCATCGAAGAAGAAGCACTGCGAGAGAAACACGGCGACGAGTACGAGCGCTATGCCCATGAAGTGGGTCGCTGGTTTGGACGTCATGATCACTGGACCAGGGCGGACGCGCGATGAGCGACGCGCAAGCAGCACAGCGCTCCACGCTCTGGATCGTTCTCACGCTAAACCTACTGCTGGCTGCAGGTTTGGCTGTCGCCGGGGTCTCAGCCGATTCTAGCGCCCTCACCGCCAATGCGCTCGACAATGCGTCAGACGCTATCGTTTACGGCATCAGCCTGTTTGCGATCGGACGCGCATCGGGTTGGAAGCGACTTGCGGCGCTTTGGTCCGCGGCGCTCTTGTTGGTATTCGGCCTGGGTGTCGCCTTCGATGCGTTGCGCCGTTTCTTCACGGGGTCAGAGCCGATCGGCATCACGATGATAACGATGGCGGCGATAGCGGCCGCCGTGAATCTTGTGTGCCTCTTCCTGTTGCGGCGGCTTCAGTCAGACGACGTTAATCTGGAAGCGGCGGAAACATTCAGTTTGAATGATTTCGCCTCGAATGGCGGAGTTCTCATCGCGGGCGCACTCGTGCTCTGGCTCGATCAGCGTTGGCCAGATCTCCTTGTGGGAGCCGCGGTCGCTGCGATCGCCATCAAGGGCAGCGCTGATATCTGGCGCAGTTCACAACGTGAGCAGACTCCCGAGCAGACGTTGCGGCTTTCGCCGTCTCAACAATCGTCGCGGGACGGTGACGTATGACAGACGCCAAATCGTTCACTCCCGCTTTAGGGCACGCGGCGCTGACGCCGCTCTATGACGGCGCCATCGCCTTGCTCACGCGTGAGCAGAGCTGGCGCGGTGCATTGCTGCGCCAAATTGCGCCTCAGGCGTCCGACGTTATTCTCGATGTCGGCTGCGGCACCGGCACGCTCGCGCTCATGCTGAAGCGCGCGGCGCCCGGTGCGACGGTAATCGGCGTTGATCCCGACCCGCAAGTGCTTGCGCGCGCCACGGAGCGCGCGAGGCAGGCAAGTTTGAACCTCGACTTCGAACAAGGATTTGCGCGCGATGTTTCTCGTCTCGCTCGTCGCGGCGTCAACAAGGTCGTGTCAAGTCTCGTCTTCCATCAGGTTCCGATGGAAGAGAAGCGAGCCGCTCTTAGCGCCATGCGCGTCGTGCTGCAGCCCGACGGAGAAGCGCACATCGCTGACTATGGTCTGCAGCGCACCCCGCTGATGCGGCTCTTGTTTTCACAGGTGCAGATGCTCGACGGCAGGGACAACACCACGCCGAACGCCGAAGGACTCATGCCTCGGCTCATGGCCGAGGCGGGCCGACAGACCGACGGCACTCTCGCTGCGATCCTT
>CAZXNY010000117.1:0-8090 GCA_964642205.1 uncultured Caulobacteraceae bacterium | reverse complement strand
CACCGCTCAGTGAGTCAGCGCCGCTGCGCGTGAGCCGCTATCCGTATCGGCGCGACCCGCCGCGCCCGTCGGACGATGCGGATGCGTGGCAGGACGCGTACGACAAGATTCCGATCGAGGACGCAGTGCGGCGCGCGCGGCCAGATGCCGTGATCGCGCGGCTGCCGATGGTGTATGGACCGGGCGATAAGCAGCGGCGCTTTGCGTGGATCATCCGCGCGATCGCGGCGGGCGAAGTCGCTGCGCCGCAAGCGTGGCTCGATTGGCGCACGAGCTATGGGCATGTCACGGACGTCGGCGCGGCGATCGCGTTTCTGACGACGGCGCCGGGCGCGGCGGGCGAGACATTCAACGTTGGGCCGGTGGACTCGCCCTCGCACGCGGGTTGGGTCGCGCGATTTGCGGCGCTGATGGATTGGCGCGGCGCCTTGCGCGCGGAAGAGAGCGGGCCGTTTGCCGAGCGTTTGGCGGGGCTCGATCTCCGGTTCCCACTGGCGCTCGATACGGGCAAGCTGCGCGCCCTGGGCTTTCGCGAGGCAACGGACTTAGATGCGGCGTTGCGCGCGCTGATCGCCGAAGAGAATGCGCGCGAATCTGGCTAAGGCTGCGCGCATGACCGATTCTGTCCGCATCGAAGTGAAGACGCTGCCGCATTTTGCGGGGCTCGCCCTGCCCGCTTACGAGACGGCGCTTTCGGCAGGGATGGATTTGCGCGCGGCTGTGCCGGCCGATGCGCCGATGACGCTTGCGCCCGGCGCACGCGCGCTCGTGCCGACCGGGATGAGCATCGCGTTGCCCGCCGGATACGAAGCGCAAATCCGGCCGCGTTCGGGGCTCGCGCTGAAGCATGGGCTGACTTGCCTCAACACGCCGGGCACCATCGACGCGGACTATCGCGGCGAAGTGCAGGTGCTGCTCATCAATCTTGGGCAAGAGGCGTTCGTGATTCAGCGCGGCGAGCGTGTTGCGCAAATGGTGATCGCGCCGGTGACGCAAGGCGTGTGGATCGAAGTTGAAACGCTGAGTGAAACGGCGCGCGGCGCGGGCGGTTTTGGATCGACCGGGCGTAAATAGCGCCTTTACCTGTGCACAGATTGCGCGCACGCATTGCTCAAAGCGTAAGCTAACAAAGTGTGCATTGCAGCATAGGTCATTAAGTCGTGATCGCTACACTGCGATTGTCCAGAAGGGCTTTCGCGGTGAAGAACGCACGCAGGCACAAGCGTAAGCAGAGGCGTGCGCGCGGTAAGCGCGGCAAGCCGATGCACAAGGCGCTTGCCGCGGCGCGCATCGCGGAAGAACGCTTGCGCGCCGCGATCGATGCGATGCCCGAGGGCGTCGTGTTTCTCGATCCAGACAAGCGCTACATCCTTTGGAACAAGCGCTATGCGGAGATTTACGCCGCGAGCGCCGATCTCTTTCAACCGGGCGCAAAACTCACCGACACGCTGCGCATCGGCGTTGAACGCGGCGATTATCCCGAAGCGCGCGGGCGCGAGGATGAGTGGATCGCCGAGCGGCTCGCGAAGCTCGATGAATCCGCCGCGCCGCATGAACAGCGTCTGGCGGATGGGCGCTGGATCCTGATCGAAGAGCGCAAGCTGAGCGATGGCTCGACCATCGGCCTGCGTGTCGATGTCACTGAGATGAAGCAGCAGGAAGAGAGCTTCCGCCTGCTGTTCGAGCACAATCCCCTGCCAATGTTTCTCTACGACGCGGAGACCCGCGCGATCCGCAACGCGAACGCGGCGGCGTATGCGCACTACGGCTTCGCGCGCGGCGCGCTGATCGGCGAGACAATCGGCGTGCTCGACCATCCCGACGCGGCGGCGCTCGAGCACCATGAGGGGCTCGTCTTGCACCGGCGCGCGGATGGCGCAGCGATTGAGGCGACCGTGTTTACACGCGCGATGGCGCATCACGGCCGGCCGTGCGTGCTGATGGCGTGCATCGATGTGACGGAGCGGCGGCGCGCGGAAGCGCGGCTGACGCACATGGCGCGTCACGATGCGCTGACCGGGCTGCCGAACCGCGTGCTCTACCGTGAGCAGGTCGAGGCGCGGCTGAAGACGCTCGATCTTTTCGGCGATGGCTTCGCGGTGTTGCTGTTCGATCTCGACAATTTCAAGGGCGTGAACGACACGCATGGCCATTCCGTGGGCGATCAGTTGCTGCAGGAAACGGCGCGGCGAATCGAAAGCTGCCTGGGCGCCGGCGACATGGCGGCGCGGCTCGGGGGCGATGAGTTCGCGGTGATCCACGGCGGCGACGCGCCGGCGCAAAGCGTGAGCGCGCTGGCGGGCAAGATCGCCGCGGAGATGAAGCGGCCGTTCCTGCTCGATGGGCAAGTGGTCGTGAGCGGCGCAAGCATTGGCGTTGCGATCGCGCCCGAACATGGCCGCGATCCAGAGCGGTTGCTGAAGAGCGCCGATCTCGCGCTCTACGCGGCCAAGGCGCACGGGCGCGGGGCGCACCGCGTGTTTGAGCCGGAGATGGACGAGCATTTGCGCGCGCGGCGCGCGCTCGAAATCGACTTGCGCGCTGCGCTGATCAAGAACGAGCTGGAAGTGCACTACCAGCCGCTGATCGAGATCGCGTCTGGGCGGATGTGCGGGTGCGAGGCGCTGCTGCGGTGGCGCCATCCGGTGCGCGGGTTCGTGCCGCCGTCGGAGTTCGTGCCGATTGCGGAAGACGCGGGGCTGATCTCGGCGATCGGCACGTTCGTGTTGCGCCAAGCCTGCGCAGACGCCGCGATGTGGCCGGACGATATGAAGGTCGCGGTGAATCTTTCTCCGGCGCAATTCCGATCGAGCGCGATTCTGGAAACGGTGATTCAGTCTCTGGCGGCATCGGGGCTTGCGCCGCACCGGCTCGATCTTGAGATCACAGAGGCGTTGCTGTTGGAGCGCGACGAGGCGACTCTGGCGGCGCTGAACGGCGTGCGCGCGCTGGGCGTTGGCGTGTCGATGGACGATTTCGGCACCGGCTATTCGTCGCTGATCTATCTGCGCAATTTCCCGTTCACGAAGATCAAGATCGACAAGAGCTTCGTGCTCGGCCTCGCCGACAGCTTGGATTCGCAAGCCATCGTGCGCGCGATTCTGAGGCTCGCGTCGAGCCTTGGGCTGCGCGTGCTGGCTGAAGGCGTCGAGCGCGCTGAGGACTTGGCGTTCCTACGGCAAGCTGGCTGCCAGGAGGCGCAAGGCTTCTACTTCTCGCGCGCTGTTCCAGTCGGCGAATTGTTTCCGGGAGCGGCGCCGCAAACAGTCGCGCCGATTGACGTCACCGAACTTGGCGACCGGCGCGCGGGTTCGCGCCGGCGCGACGGCGAACCCGCGGCGAAGACCGCCTAGCCTTCGAGTTCGTGCCGGATCGAGCGGCGCGCGAGCCAGAACAGACCGAACGCAACGACGCCGACGCAGGCTGAGATGATCAGCGCCCAGCGGACGCCTTCGGCCGAGCCCATTCCCATCGGGCCGGCGAGAATGTCGCTTAGGATGCCGACGGCGAGCGGGCCAAGCCCCAAGCCGATCAAGTTGATGATGAAGAGCAACACCGCCGAGGATGTCGCGCGCATATTGTCGGGCACGATCGATTGGGCGGTGGCGTAGACCGGGCCGTACCAGAGCGTGCCGAGGATGCCGTTGATCGCCAAACACGAGATGCCGAGGATCGCGATGTCCGTCGTCACCGCGAAGATGTAAACCGGGATCGTGATGAGCGATGCGATGCCAGGCACGCTCACGTACGCGCGCAAATCCTTGGCGCCGTAGCGATCCGCGATCTGGCCGCCGAGCCATGCGCCGAGCGTGCCGCCAAGACCGGAGACGAGCGCAAGCGCGAGCGCGAGGAAGCCGAGCGATTGCAGTTGAATGGTCCAGTCGAGGCCAATCGAACCGAAGAACCCCGTGAGACCGGTGCTGGTCGAAGCCGCCATCGACGCGATTTGCTCGCTGTGATTGCGCAGGAAGAAGGACGCGGTGAACGGCGCGTGCCCATAGCCGATGAACGCTTTGATCGCCGCCGCGAAGGCGATGAACCAGAACGTTTGCTTCTGCATCAACACGCCTAGCGTTTGCGCGAACGTCGCGCCGCCTTGCGCGGCCTTCTTGGCCGCATCGACCACTTGCTTGGCGCGCGGCTCGATCAGAGTGAGCACGGCGATGATCGCAAGTACGATGCCGGGCAGGCCGCAGACGAAGAACGCCGTGCGCCAGCCATAGGCGTCCGCGATGACGCCGCCGAGCGCCGTGCCGATGAGCCCCCCGATGGGGGTGCCCATTGAATAGAAGGCGAGCGCCGAGGCGCGCTTTTCCTTCGGCACATAATCCGTGATGAGCGAGTGCGCGGGCGGCGTGCAGCCCGCTTCCCCGACGCCGACGCCGATCCGCGCCAGCACAAGCTGTGTGAAGTTTTGCGCGAGGCCGCAGAGCGCAGTGAACGCGCTCCATGCCGCGAGCGCGGTGGAGATGATGACGGGCCGGTTGCCCCGCTCGGCGATGCGCGCGATCGGCAGGCCAAGCACGGTGTAGAAGATGGCGAACGCAAAGCCGCTCATCATGCCGAGTTGCCAATCGGCGAGCCCAAGCTCGTTCTTGATCGGCTCGGCCAGGATGTTCACGACCTGCCGGTCGATGAAGTTGAAGATGTAGATCGTCAGGAGCAGCGTCATCGCGTAGCCGCGATAACCGGCGCTCACGGGCCGCACGACGCGCGGTTCGGCCGGCGCTTCGGCGCCAGCAGCGGCGTCGGTCATAGTTCTCTCCCCTGACGTTTCTTCCCTTACCCCTACTCTACGGGCGCGGTTGCCGTGCGCGCTAGGGTCTAATTGCTGCGTGGGGATATGGGTGGCCCAAACGCGCGCCAGCGACTAAGCCTCGAACACGCGACAAGGAGACCTGCATGGCCAGCCGTGCTGCAACGCACACGCCCGGACGCGGGCGCATTTATCAGAACATCACCGAGACCATCGGCGACACGCCTTTGGTGCGGCTGCCGAAGCTAGCGCGCGCGCATGGCGTAGATGCTGAAATCCTCGGCAAGCTGGAATTCTTCAACCCGATCGCATCCGTGAAGGACCGCATCGGCGTCGCCATGATCGAGGCGCTGGAGAAGCAGGGCAAGCTTGGGCCCGACAGCATCATCGTGGAGCCGACGAGCGGGAACACCGGCATCGCCCTCGCTTTTGTTGCAGCGCAGCGCGGCTATCGGCTGATCCTGGTGATGCCGGAGAATCAGACTATCGATCGCCGGAAGATGCTGGTGTTTCTCGGAGCTGAGCTGTTGCTGACGCCAGGGCCGGACGGGATGCGCGGCGCGGTTGCGAAAGCCAACGAGATCGTCGCGCAGAATCCGAAGGCGGTGATCCCGCAGCAATTCGCCAACCCTGCGAACCCTGACATTCACCGCCGCACCACGGCCGAAGAGATCTGGAACGACACCGGCGGCGCGCTCGACTACTTCATCTCGGGCGTCGGCACCGGCGGGACGATCACGGGCGTTGGCCAATCGCTGAAGCCGCGCCTGCCTGACTTGAAGGTGATCGCCGTCGAGCCCGAAGCCTCGCCCGTTCTTTCCGGCGGGCAGCCGGGGCCGCACAAGATCCAGGGCATCGGTGCGGGCTTTGTGCCCGAGAACGTCGATCGCAGCGTGATCGATGAAGTCGTCACCGTGTCGAACGATGAGGCGTTCGCGTTTTCGCGGGAGGCGGCGCGGCTGGAAGGGTTGCCGGGCGGCATTTCTTCGGGCGCGGCGCTGGCGGCGGCGATCAAAGTCGCGAAACGGCCGGAGGCGAAGGGCAAGCGCATCGTCGCCGTGATTCCGTCATTTGCGGAGCGCTATCTTTCGACCGCGTTGTTCGAGGGATTGTAAGCCGATGTTGTTGCGCGGCGCGGTGCTGGGTCTGATGCTGGCGGCGAGCGCAAGCACGGCCAGCGCGCAACAACGCCTGAGCGTCACGCCACCCTGCCCCGCCGAGCGCGCGATCTACACGATCCCGGACAGTGAAGCGCGCTTGCGGTTGATGCGGCCGGCGCATGGCGTGAACGCGTTCAGCGATCTCGCGCTGCGTGTCGAGGCCGCCGGCCACGTGTTGTGGTTCGGCTTTGTGTCCTCGAACGGCTACGGGCGCGATTTCATCGTCTATATCAACGACCCGACCGCGCCAGATGGCGAGTCGCCATACGAAGTCGCGCGCGCGCCGGAAGGTGACGAGGTCGGCGTGTTCGATTCTGACATGAGCTACCGCGCCATCCCGCGCGCGGGCGAGCCGGCGCCGATTTACATCTATGCGCCGGGCATAGGTCCGCGTTTCTGGTACGATCTGCCGGAACGCACGCACGTGCCCGTCGGCATGTGGCGCCTGACGGAGTGCGCGACGCGATGAGCCTCTCCGCCGACGAACGCGAACGCTATGCGCGGCATATTCTGCTGAAGGAGATCGGCGGGCCAGGGCAGCAGGCGCTGAAACGCGCGACGGTGGCGCTTGTCGGCATGGGCGGGCTGGGCGCGCCGGCGGCGCTCTATCTGGCGGCAGCCGGAGTCGGCACGCTGCGGCTGATCGATCACGACGCGGTGTCGCTTTCCAACCTGCAGCGGCAGGTGCTCTACCGCACCAGCGACGTGGATGCGCTGAAGACAACGAGCGCAGAAGCGGCGCTGAGCGCGCTCAATCCGCATGTCGCGATCGAAACGCGCAACGAGAAGCTGACGGAGGCGAATGCGGGTGCGTTGCTCGCGGGCGCGGATGTCGTGCTCGATGGAACGGATGACTTTGGCGTGCGCTTCGCGGTGAACGCAGCGTGCCACGATTTGGGCGTGACGCTCGTTTCCGGCGCGGTGGGGCGCTGGGACGGGCAGATCGCAACGTTCAAATCCGGCAAGACCAAAGGCAAAGCGCAGGACCAGCGCCTCCCTTGCTATCGCTGCTTGGTGCCGGAGATTCCGCCGTCGGTGGAGCCGTGCTCGGCCGTCGGCATCGTCGGCGCGCTTACGGGCGTTGTCGGCGCGTTGATGGCGCTCGAAGCGATCAAGGAAATCGCCGACGCGGGCGTAACGCTCGCGGGCCGGCTGATGATCTTCGACGGGCTTGCAATGGACGCGCGCACCGTGCGCCTCCCGCCCGATCCGGAATGCCCGGTGTGTAGCGGCTGAGATTGTAGCGGTTCCCTCGATCTGCGATTGTAAGAGCGGGGGTGGCCGATGGATTCGGGCTTGCCAATCTGGACATGGCCGGTGCTGGGCCTCGGCGTTGCGCTGGCGCTCGCGAGTCTGCGCAATGCTAGCTTTTGGACTCGGTACGTGCTGGCAGCGCTTGGCGTCACGCTGTTCAGCACGGCGAGTTTCTTTATTGGGTTTGGTGCTCACTGGACGCCGGCGATCCTTAGTATTGCGAGCTTGATTTCACTTACGGTCGCGGCGGCTCGCCGTAGTCGACCGGAAGCCTCCTTCGCGTTCGTGCTTGCGGCGTTGTTCGCAACATTCATTCCGAACACGTTGCACAACTTCTTTCCATCAATCTTCGGGCTGACATTCCAACTTGTTGTGGGGCTTGCGATCGGCGCGGCCTGTCTCGGTTTCGCGGCGACCGCCCCCGCTGCGCGCGCGGCGCCGGTCATGGCCATTTTGAGCGCGACGACCGCTTCCGTAAGCATTGCAGATTGGATGACTAATGCTCTCTACCAGTCGCCCGAGCTGAATCTCAGGGTTGGGGCCGGCGCACTGGTAGGATTTACGCTGCTTGTCTCCGTTGCGCCGCGCGCCGTGTGGGCCCGCGCCACGCTCGGCGCGCTTGCTGCGAGCGTCGCGGTCGGTGCTGCTTGGTCTGCCGTGCAATATACGACTGAGTTTTGGATGCCTGAGATTGGGAATGCGTTGGGTTTCCTGACGCGCGGGCATCTATCGTCCGGGCTGTGGCACGCGCCTGTCGTTGCGCTTCTGTTCGCCGCCGCAAACACAAAGATTTTTGTGCGTGACGATAGTGGAGCGTCATCCGCTCAAGCGCCATTGCCACGGCGGTCCGAGCCACAGCGCGTCTTGCTGCGCCGGCCCGACATTCCGTACGAAACGCTTGAAGCGAAGTATGGCGGCGC